>NZ_JBFBAD010000052.1:0-70984 GCF_040682075.1 Actinoplanes sp. NPDC051411
GGGCGCTCCCACCGCCATGGGTGCGCCCGCCCCGGCCCACTTCCCGACCACGTCGGCGGCCGCCCGCCGCCACCGCAACACCGGCGCCAGCCACTTCACCCGCCCCCGAGCCAACGCCCGCGTCAGCCGCTGATCGCTTACTGAGCCGGCAGCTCGGCAAGGCAGTCGTTGAACGCTTCCCACGCGCGCCAGGCCCGCGTCACCCCGAACTGGGCGTTGAACCGCAGGGCGGCCCGCACATCCTCGCGGCTGGCACCCCCGCGCAGGGCGCGGCCGATGTGCGTACGGAAAGTCTCGCCCAGGGTCTGGTAGTGCACGTCGACGCTCAGGCTCGCGAATCCGCGCTCGCGTTCGGTGAGCGTGCCCGGCCCGTGCCCGGACCGCATGCGCGACTGCAGGTCGAAATGCTCCAGGAAGTGCCCGTCGAGCTTCTTCAGCTCCTCGCGGGCCGCGGCCGGAAGAGGACTCTCACCCACCACGAGCAGTCCCTCGTCCAAGGGCTCGACTTCGTCGGGCACGATGCCGTGGCGGTGCTCGAACTCGACCAGCCGCTCCAGCCCGGCGGCCGCCGCGTGGTAGCCACTGTCGTACGAGATGAAGCGCAGAAGCGCTCGTACGTCCGAGGTGGACACGCCGTGGTCGTGGCCCGCGCGAAGATGCCTCTCGAACCCGGAGCCCAGAGCCGACTGGCAGACGTCGGCCACCACCCGGAGGAACGTCTTCTCGCGCTCCGTCAGCTCAGCGATCGCGTCCACGTGCCGAGCCGTCGCGCCCGCCATCTGCTCAAAGATCACGTCCATCATCGCAATATCCCTTACGTCCGTAGCGCTACACCTGTAGTTCGAATGAGGCTACAGCTGTAGCGCGATGGCTGTCCAGCTAAACTTGCGGCGATGGAGAAGACCAGAAAGCCGAACGCACGCGGCCAGGGCGGCCTGCTCCGCGAGCAGATCATCACCGCCGCCGCCGCCATGCTCGACGAACTGGCCGACGACGAGGCCCTCTCCCTGCGCGCCGTGGCCCGCACGGTCTCGGTCGCCGCGACCTCGGTCTACCTGCATTTCCCCGACCGCGACGCGCTGGTCCTGGCCGTCCTCCAACGCTGCAACGAGGAGCTGGTCAGCGGCGGCGACCAGGCCGCCGCGGCCGCCACCGGGCCGGCCGCCGCCCTACGAGCCCGCATCCTGTCCCAGGCCACCTGGGCCCAGAGCCATCCCGGCCTCTACAAGGTGCTCCACGAGAGCGCGGTCCACCGCCGCCTGGGCATGCCCTTCAAGGCCGTCCTCGTCGATCGCACCCGGGCCGCCGTCCAGGCCTGCATGGACGCCGGCGCGGCCCCGCCGGACGACGCCACCACGGTCACGATCGACCTACGCACCGCGGTGAACGGCATGCTCTCCCAGCGCATCAACGAGCCCGACCTGCCCTGGCCCCCGGCGGAGGAGCAACTGGACCGCTTCCTGACCAAGCTCGTCGGCCTGAAGCTCTAGCCGCGATTCAGAGCTGCCATCGCGACAGGGCGGTCCCGGTGGCGACGTAGAGGGTTCTCGACGAGGCGACGAAGCTCAGGGCGTTCACGGCTTCCAGCAGGTCGATGGTGTCGACTTCGGTCCCGTCGGAGGTGGAGCAACGCACCTTCCCGTCGTCGCCGGCGGAGAGGATCATGTCGCCGCCGACCGCCACGGCCGACACCTGCCCGGTGTGGGAACAGATCGACTTCGCTCCGGACAGCCGGCCCTCCTCCCACATCAGCACGCGGCCGTCCTCCTCGCCGGCGACGATCACATCACGGCCGTCGACCCGGCCCAGCGCTACGGCCAGGACCGGCTCGGCCCAGATCCGTTCCGGTCGGCCGCCGTCTCTGACCAGGATGAGGCCGTCCCCGCCGCCGACCACGATGACGTCTTCGTCGCCGAATCGGCCGACCTCGACCGCACCGCCATCGGCCTCGATCGGCTCACCGATCAAATGACCGTCCGCGTCATGAATCCGGATCTCATGGCCACCGACCGAGACGATGACGTCGCCGTCGCCGACCCGGCCGATGGCCACGTCGTTGACGATGCCGTGGTGGCCCTCGATGGGTTCCCCGAGGAGTTGTGCTCCCGCGTCCCACACCATCAGGACTTCTTTCCTGTCTCCCAGGTTGGCGGCGACGCTCCCCGAGACAATGACGCGCCGGTCGCGGAGCCACCCGATCGCCAGGGCGACGACCAGGCTGGTCCCGCTGTCGATGGGCCCACCGATCGGGTTGCCGTCGGTATCCCATCGCCGAATCGTTCCGTCGTAGTCGGCCGAGACAACCACGTTGCCGTCGCCGAGACGGCCGACGGCCACGGCGCCGATCTGGCCGCTGTGACCGGCAATCGGACTGCCGCCGGAATGGATGTCCACGTCCCACACCCGGAGGGCTTCCTCCTCTCCGCAGGAGACGATCACGTCGCGGCCGTCGAGACAGGCGATCGTGACTGTCTCCACGGTCGGGCTTCGGCCGTCGCGAAGTTCGGACACCAGTTTTCCGTCGGCGTCCCACACGCGGATCACGCCGTCCCCACCGCCGGAGACGATCACGTCACGGTCCTCGAGCCGGCCCACCGCAACGTCTCTGACCGCCCAGTGGGGCAGGCTCAGCGGTGCGAAGACCGGCTGACCATCCGCATCCCAGGCACGAACGGAGCGGTCACTGGCGGAGACGATGACATCGCGGTCGCCGAGCCGGCCGATCGCCAGGGCCTCGACCCACCCATCCTGATGATCAAGAGGGTTACGAGCCGGGCGGCCATCGGCATCCCACACGTGCACCAAGCCGTCCGCGCCACCGGAAACGATCACATCCCGGCCGCCCCATGAACCGACGGCCAGCGCCTCGATCTGGCCGGCTCCCCCACTCCGACGGCGTCCTTCGACGTCCCAGACGACGAACCCGTCATCCCCACCGGTCACGATCACGGCTCGGCCGTCCAGCGAGCCGACCGCCAACGCCGCGACCGGACCGGCCTGGCCGCCGACCAGTTCACCCATCGATCGACCGTCGGCGTCCCAGCGGCGCACCACGCCGTCTCCGTCCAGGGCGACAATCACATCGTGGCCGACCGCGACTTCCCAAACCTGCGGCGCGCCGGTGTCGACGGGCCCGATGACGAGACGCCCGGCGACGTCCCGAACCAGCAGCACACCGTCGTCGAAGCCACCGGAGACGATCACATCACGGCCGCCGAGCGAACCCGTCGCAACCGTGCGGACGCCCCCCTCATGCCCCGCCATCTGCTGGTGAGGATCACCCAGGCGATGAGCCCAGAGAACCGAGGACGCGAACTTGCGGTGCAGCTCACCGTGGCCCAGGTGGGCCGCCGTCAGAGCCAGCAAGCGGGCCCGGCGGTGCGGTGGCAACGTTCGAGCCCGGCTGGAGGCGCGGCGCAGGACCGTCACGGTGGGCCGCAGATCGCGCACCGGCCGGATCGGCAGTGCGGGTAGCAGCCGGTCGATGTCGGCGACCGCCAGATAACGCGGCTCGTGGAGAAGCTCCGGCAGGCATCCCGCGGCCTCCGCGTGTTCGGCGGCATGAGCCCTGGCATAGCGGCCGGCCCGGGGCCATTCGGCCGGATCCCTTGGCATCAGACGCCGCAGGATGAGGCGCTCATCCGTGGTCCGCCGCGATGCGCGGGCGAGCAGAAAATGGTCGGCGAGAGCCTGGTGGAACAACCGGGTCGCCGGTTCACCGTCGTCGTCCGGACTGACCTGCAACAGGTAGTCGGCCGGAGTCGAATCGCGCAGCTCGTCCAGATCGGCGACCTCAGCGCGGTATCCGAGAGCCTCGGCCAGCCGGAGCCAAACCGGGTCCTCGACTCCGACACCCCTCGCGTAGGCGAGGGCGGTAAGCAAACCCCGGGTCTTCACCCGCCGCGGACCGGGCAGATTGTCGAGGTATTTGTCGATGGCCTCGCTGATGCCGGCCGGGATGGACGCGGACACGAATCCGTCCTCGGCCGGGTCCAGCGCGTTACGGCCGATGGACAGGTCGTAGGCGGCCAGAGCCGCAACCAGGAAGTTGTGGCCCGCGCGATCGGCGATGAGGCCCGCCAGCCGGGTGGTCAACCGCGCGTCGTCACGAAATCGCCGCCAGGCGCGTCCGGGCGGTCCCGGCTGCGGTACCCCTTCCTGCGCCAGCAAGGCGGCGGCGAATTCAACCACCGCTTGCCGGTCGAAATATCCGGGCGTATCCAGATCGACCAGATTCGGGCTGCCCGGATCGGTCACCATCAGGCCGCGCAACAACGTTCCGGGCGCATAGCGGCTTCCGACGGCGAGCGGGCGAGTAGCGACAACGACTCGCATGCACGGCACCGAGGCCAACTCGACCAGCAGTTCCGCGATCACGGAACGCTCCGCCGAACTGTGCGCCTCATCCAGCGCGTCGACCACGACCGGCCACACCCGCCCACCGTCCACGCCGCGCAGCGATCGCACGAGGTCGAACCGGTCGATGGTCTCCGGGTGTCCGGTCAGCCGCGCGACCGCCCGCACCAGGTCGGCGCCGGCCGAACCACGGGCGTGCACCGCGAGCCCTCGCTCGATCCCGGCGGTCGGCGCCCGCAACACCGCGCGGCCCACAACAGCCGACTTGCCGGAACCGGGTTGTCCCACGACCACCAGCGGCTCCCCTGGGCACTCCGGCACACGAAGCCAGTCGACGACCCGGTCGACCGCCGTCCGGCGACCACGAAACAGGTCGGCGCCTTGCACGCCGGCGCGATGCCCGTACGCCCGGCGGGTGAAGTGCCCCCGCGCCTCCGGACCGGCCCAGTCCCAGGTGGACTCCCCCGCTGCCTCGCCGGCGTCCTTTTCACTGCCGCGCCGACTGTTCACACCCGTTCCCCACGAGAGGCCGTCCACGACGACCCACTCTACGAGCGCCGGTCGTTCCGGCCGTCCCGCCCCCACGGCGGAGGTATTCATGCTTCTATATCTCCATCCTTTCGTCAGACCTTGAATTAACTGGGAGCGACTTGTGAGCGAGATCAGCCGCCGTCAACTGCTGGCCGGTGTCGCCGGCGCGGCGATCCTGCCGTCAACCGGCGCGTTCGCCGCCACCACGCCCGCTTCGGTCCTTCCCTCGCGGGCCGACGTGCTCGCGGTCGCGCGGAAGGTCAACGACCAGTGGATCGGGGCGAACGGCAACCCGGGAGACAACCTGTGGGCGCGGGCGAGCTACTTCAGCGGGAACATGGCTCTCTACCGGTCCACCGGCGAGGCGCGATATCTGACGTACACCCAGCAGTGGGCCGAGCAGAACAACTACGCCATCAACGGCGGAGTCTCCACGCGGCTCGCGGACAACCACACCGCCGGGCAGGTCTACTACGACCTCAACGACATCGCGCCCGCGGCCGACAAGGTCGCGGCGATCAACGAGTCGATCCGTCAGATGGTCCACAGCACCAGCCAGCCGTCCAAGGTGGACGACTGGTGGTGGGTCGACGCGCTGCACATGGCGATGCCGGTATTCGTCCGGGTGGCCCGCCAGACCGGCGACGACGCGGTCCTGCAGAAGATGTTCGCGCTCTACACCCACACCAAGCACACCCGGGTGCTCTACGACTACACCAACGAGCTGTGGTGGCGTGACGAGGGCGCCAAGGCGGCCCGGTCCCCCTCCGGCAAGCTCGTCTTCTGGTCCCGCGGCAACGGTTGGGCGATCGCCGCCCACGCCAAGATCCTCGCCCTCAACCCGGACCTGGGTACGCGCTGGCCCGAGTTCCGCTACAACATCCAAGGCCTGGCCCGCTCGCTCGCGAAATCCCAGCGCGCGGACGGCCTCTTCAACGTGAACCTGGTCGACCCGGCCCACTTCGGCGGCCCGGAGACGAGCGGGACCGCGTACTTCGCGTACGGCCTCGCCTACGGCATCCGCACCGGGATCATCGACCGGGCGACCTATCTGCCGGTGGTCGCCCGGGCCTGGAACGGGCTGGTCGCCACGTCGGTGCACGCGGACGGCTTCCTCGGCTACGTCCAGGGGGTGGGCTACGCCCCCGAGTCCAGCCAGCCGGTCACCACGAACTCGACCGCCGACTTCGGTGTCGGCGGCTTCCTGCTGGCCGCCACCGAGGTCGCCAAGCTCACCGCGTAGGCGGTTGGGCCGGGGGCGGCAGCTTCCAGCCGCTGGAGCGGAGCCATGTGGGCAGGTTCCACGCGTCCGGCTCGATCGCCTTCACCGCGCTGATGTCGGCCTGGTAGGCCGGCGTTTCGGCGAACCAGCGGAACATCGCCTGCGAATCCTCGTCGTCCCCGAGGACCTGCAGGGGCAACGCTTCGTACCGTGCCGGAAGCCCGGCGTGATCGCCGAACGCCGCGGCGATCTCGCCGCCGGTGCGCTCGTCGCCGGCGAACTCGCCTAGCTGCTCGGCGTGGCCAAGAACGGCCTCAGCGGCCTCGTCGACCGGATGGAACGGCGTGGGCTCGTACGGCGGGAAACGCTCGAGCACGACCGGCGGGCGGTCGCCCTCAGCACCACCGCACTCGGCAAGGAGATCGTCGGCGCCCTCTACGCCGACGTCGCCGACCGCATGCCCGACATCGCCGGCGCGCTGCCCCCCGACGAACAGCGCCGGCTCGCCAGCTCCATCGCCCGGATCACCGCCCCCGCCTACCTGACCCGCAGCTGACGGATAGATCCGGCGGCGTTCTTCAGCGGGCCGGCCTGTCGATGGTCCCGTCCCGACGGCCGGACCGAGCGCTACCGGACAGCCGACCGCCGGGCGTGGATGCCGGTCGCCGCGACACGACCGCGGCCGTTGTTCTTGGCGTGGTAGAGGTTGCGGTCGGCGTCGGTCAGCAGAGTCGGCAGCTCCTGGACGCCGCCGCGGTGCACCCCGATGCTGACCGACACGGTGAGACCGGGCGCCACCTCGTCCCACGCCTGCTCGCGAACCGCGTCGATGATCTCCTGCGCCCGTTTCTCCGGGCGGTTCGGGCCGCCACCGGTGAGGACCACGACGAACTCGTCGCCGCCGAGCCGTGCGGCGAGATCCATCGGCCGTACGTGCGCGGCCAGGACCCGGGAGATCCGGGCCAGGACGAGGTCGCCGACGTCGTGGCCGAACCGGTCGTTCACCTGCTTGAAGTGGTCGACGTCGACCATCATCACGGCGTATTCCTGCGGCTCCTCCGCGGTGGCCCCGGGCACCAGCAGCGCGTTCAGATAGGCGCGGTAGCCCCGCCGGTTCGCCAGCCCGGTCAGCTCGTCGACCAGGACCTGCTGGCGGAGCTGCTCGTGGTCGCGGCGCTGACGTTCGACGTCGATCGCGTCCCGCAGGCCGGCGACCTGGTCGAGCCGGGCGTTCCAGCGCAGGAGCGCCAGCTCGTCCGCGTACGCGGCCACGACGGCCGGCGTTCCCGGCTGCCGGGCCGCGATGCTCATGCACAACAGCCGGGTGCCCAGCGGAGTCGCCCAGCCGAGATGATCGGCCAGATCCATCGCGAGCCGGGCCGCACTGGCGGTGTCCGAGGAGCGGGCGGCGCGGATCGATTCGCCGAGCGCGACGACCTCGGCCGAGGAGACACCCGTGCTGGGCCCGTCCGGCGGCAGGGCGAATTCCGCCTCGTCGGCCGGCGACCGCCCGGCCAGGGCGGCGAGCAGGTAAAGGTGGGCGCGGTGCTCCATTTCCCAGCTCGGCGGCCAGTCCCCGTCGAGGGCGGCAAGGCCGCCGGCCAACACTGCTTCGGCGGTCTGCGCGGCCGCGTCCCAGCTGCCGATCATGGCCTGCGCGCTCGACCAGTCGAGCACCACCTCGACCCGGTTGTAGCTGAGGACCCGCCGCTGCAGGATGACGGTCTCGGCCAGACGCGGATCATCGGCCGCGTCCAGATCCCGTTCGGCCCGGTCGTAGCATTCGACGGCCAGCTCCCAGAAGCCCAGCTCCTGCGTGGCGACGCCGACCTCGATCAGGGCGGCCGCGCGGTGAACCACCGGGCCGCTCTCCTCGTCGAGCAGCGCCACGGCCCGCACGAGCGGGGTGGCCGTCGACTCGGTCACATCCAGGGCCCGCTTGAGGTCGGTGCGCCGCGCCGCCGCCGTGGCCAGCGCGAGCGCCAGCAACGACGTCTCGCCGGTGGTCTCGGCCAGATCGAGCATGGCCCGCAGATATTCGGCGTTGTCGAGCCCGGTCTCACGGGCGGCCATCGTGCGGGCCCACTTGAGCAGCAGCCGCACGTCGGTCCAGCCCCGCGCGGCCGCCTCGTCGTCGGCCACGCCGATCTCCGCTTCGACGTCCTGCCCCTGGGCCCGCCCGACCAGGTCGTAAGCCCGCCGAATCGCCGCCGCATGGGCGTCGTCCAGGTAGCCGGCACTCGGCACGGGACCGCCTCCCTTGTGAACCGCGTTGCCGTGTCTCCCCACGCTCGCTGTCTCCCCATCGGCAGCCTGGGCATTCCCATGAGCTTGTCACCCCCCGAGGCCGTTTGGGAACCGTGGGTGCCGGGCGATCGGCGGCGCCTGGGGGCGCCCACACCTTCCGTACGCGGGGGGACCGCTCGAGAACTCCCTGTCCCCCGTGCCCGGCTTCGTGATCGACTGTGCCCCAGGCAACCCTTTCACCCCGGGAGCGACCTTGGCCGTCCGCATCACCGCCCTCACCGAGCCTGACCGCACCTCGTCCAGCTATCGCCTCGCCTGGCTGGCCAGCGGCGATAACGGCGACCCGCTCGGGTCCGCGTTTCTGCGGCTGTTCACCCGACCGGGTCAGGAACACCTGGCCGAGCTGCAGGTGAATGTGCACGCCACGGAGCGACGCCGGCGGGTCGGGTCACGGCTTCTCGAAACGGCGGTCGCTGCGGCGCGGGAGGCGGGCCGGCGGTCGGTGATCGCCCAGGCCGACGCCGGCTCGCCCGGCGACCACTTCCTGGCCGCAAGCGGCTTCCGCACCGTGCTGACGCTGACGTACGCCCGGCTTGCGCTACAGAATTGGGACCGCAACCGGGTCGACCAGATCAACTCGATCGTCGAGCAGCCACACCCCGGCTACCGCCTCACGTCGTGGCACGGCACCGTTCCGGCCGACTTGGCCCGCACCTTCGCCGACTCCCGCCGAGCGATGGACGACATGCCGATGGACGACACCGACTACGGCACCGTGGCCTGGGACGTCGAGCGGGTTCTGGCCGCCGCCCAGGCCGTAGCCGACCGCGGAGATCTGCTCACCACCGTGGCAGCCATCGACGAGTCGAACGGCTCCATCGTCGGCTTCTCAGAGCTCGTCGTGCCGGGCAACGGCAAGGGCGACGGCCAGCACTACGGCACCGGCGTACTCCCCGAGCACCGCGGCCACGGCCTGGGCCGCTGGCTGAAGGCCGAATCAATCCGCCTCGCCCGCACCAACCACCCCGACCTGACCGGCTTGCTCACCGACACGGCAAACAGCAACACCCACATGCGCCGCATCAACGACGAGTTGGGCTACCTCCCCACCCACACGGCCCTGGAGTACCAACTCGACCTCTGACCCCGGCCGACGGTTACGCCCGGCGCGTCGTTGCAAGCGACCCCGTTCAGCATCGCCGCCACTTCGGGGGGCCGAACGTCGTCGCCATCAGGCGCGCGGTACTACCGGGACTTTCGGCGATGCGCATCGTTTCGGAGACAGCAAGGTTTACCGACGTGCCACACGGGGCCCACGCCGCCTGGCGGGGGACGGCGCTGGTGTTCCAGGCACCGACCTGCGGGCCCGTTGCTTTCTTGGTGTCTCGTACGGTCCAGCTCAGGCCGGTGAACCACATGGCCGTCGAAAGGGTCGCGGACGCGGACGCGTCGAGGGTGACGGTGGCCTGATTGGCCACCGAGGGGATCAGATACGTCCATCCGGCCGGAATCGCCACGCTCACGAAGAGAACGCAGCTCTTGTAGTCGGTGCCCGAGACCGTGAATCCCCGATATCGCACCGTAACCGCCCCGGATGGCAGCACGACCGCGCGAACGGCTGGAGTGGCGGCATCGGGACGGCAGCCGCTGCCGTTCGCGTTGAGCAGCTTTACGGTGAGCTGCGGTTGTGTCCGCGGTGGCCGAGGGTCTGCCGGGGCGGACGGCGCGAGTAGAGAAGTGCCGACGAGCGCCATCGTGATGATCTTCAATCCGGACATGGGACCCCCTGGATGTTTCGGCGCTTGCGACGACTAACCGGCCGACTACAGAGAGCGCCGTCGTCGGCCGGTACGCGTTCGACCGTCAGCACTTCTTCCAAGACAGGTTGAAAATCGTCGACGCTTGCATGTCGGTGTCGATGAGCTCGGCGGAACTCGAGGCGTTCCCGGTCACCCGCAGCGTGTTGTTGACGTTCAGGTCGAACGACCTGTTACACGGTGCGTAGATGAGAGCGTCGGCGCTGCTCGTCGTGGTCCACAGGTTGGTGCTCGGGCCGCTGATCGAATTGTCGGCAGATGCGTTCCACGGGCTGCCGGTGAACCATGCGTTCATCTGCAGCTTGGCCGCCGACTGCTTGTCCAAGTCGGGCGTCACGCGATTGACCACCGAGGTGACCGCATAGGTCCAGCCCTGGGGTACAGCCACCCGAACCGACACCTTGCAATTCTTGTAGTCGTTGCCGGACACCCGGAACGCACTGTAGGACAGGCTGAAGGCAGTGTTGTCCGCGGTGGGCTGTGCGTAGGTGGTGTCCGCGGGGCAACCGCTGCCGAAGGCACTCAGGACCTTGAGGGTGATCGCCGGTGCCGGCGCCGGCGCCGCCTGAGCCGCTGCGGGGAGAAGTGGCCCGAGCAGTGCCCCCGCGAGGAGTGCCGCCGCCTTCTTGGTATGGAACATGAGAACTCCTTTTATAGTCGTCGTGCTGAAATCAGCACTGCTTCCATTTCAGAAGGAAGGTGGTCGATACGCGGGCATCCTGCGCGAACAACTCCATCGAACTCGTCGCGGGCCCGGCGACGCGCAGCGTGTTGTTGAGAATCAGGTTGGTCGACGCGTTGCAGGGGGCGAAGGCCATCGCACTGGCGGAGCTGTCCGTCTGCCAGAAGTCGTCGTACGGCCCGTTGAACGTCTGGTCCGCGCGCAGGGTCCACGGGAAACCGGTGAACCACGAGTTCATCATCATTCGGCCGGATGCGCCTTTGTCGAGAACGCCGTAGCCTCGATTGATGACCTCGTAGACCGAATACGTCCAGCCCGCAGGAATGCCGACCTTAATCGTGACATTGCAGTTCTTGTAGGTACCGCCGGTCGCCTTGAACTGGCTGAAGCTCACGGAGAACGCCGTCTTGTCCGGCACGTCGGTGGTGACGCTCGAATCGGCCGGGCAACCGCTGCCGTTGACCGCCATGACCTGCAGCGTGACGACAGGGTCGGCCAGCCGCGCATGCGCCTGCGCCGCCGATGGGATCAGCAGCCCGACCAGCGATACTCCGACGACTGCGGCCGTCATCATCCGCCTCAACCTGAACATTGAAATCCTCTCATTCACATCTGATGTCTGTGAACTGCGAATTGACGGACAGGCTTCTGTCTCGCCATCAATGCGGTGGTCCCGCGCAATTAGGCGCCAACGAAAAACGCCGCTTCCGACCCCAAATCGGCGCCCTGAAAGCCACGTCAGTCGGTCGCCCCCAACCCGAATTCACCGTTATAAGGATGAATATCAGGTCGATTGCCGGCCACGCAGGCAGTCCGGTGATCTCGTACACGATCGCGTACCGCCCGGATCGCCTGCCGAGGATACCCATGCCTGGCGCCCGATCGGGTCCGAATGAACAAAGGTCGGCTTATAGGCGGAGTTGCTGTTGTTCTTGATGACCTGCAGCAGAAGACCGGCGCGCAGACGGCCCTCTGTTCGCGCAGTCCGCGACAGGGTTCCACCAGGCCATGGAGTGGAGCGGGCGGCTAAACAGGCGGCAGTGCCTGAGGAGGCGTGGAGCAGGCCACCGCCAAGTGGCCGAGGACCTCGCGCCAAGCCAGCCACCTCTTGAGGGCATCCGGGCTGAGGGCGTCAGCTGACAAGTCGCTCGCGCGGCCAGCAGCACGAACGCGGCAGCACGGCGACGTCACCTCGTCCTGGCGCAGAGACACCACCGGAGACATCCCCATCGAGGACGCCGCCGGCGATCTTGCAGTGGAGGTGCTCACCTCTTACTTGAGCTCCGCAAGCCAGAGGGAGCAGTTGCGCGCCAAGCTCGCGTAGTCGCACTCGTCCGGAGCCCATCCGGCCGGCGCTCCTGCCCGGCACGGCCAAATGATCCGTAGCGATTCCCTCCACGGCACTCCAGGTGAGCAGCCGTCAGCGGGTGCTGCGATTGCTGTGCTGCTTGCTTTGCTTCCTTGACATGCGCTACCTTCAAAACCGAGGTGATGAGCATGGCAACGATTGAAGTCGACGAGGACACGAAACAGGCCGTGGCCTTCGCGGCCCAGATGGCAAACCTTTCCGAAAACGCGATCATTCGACGTCTGATCACCGCCAGCGCCCAGGCGAGCAGCGAGCGCGCTCAGCCCGGCAATCTGGACGTGGCGGTCTACGCGGACTACGGAGGCCACCGGGTGCGGGCCCGATTCGTCGAGCCAACACGCGTGGAGATCGTCGACGGACCACTCGCGGGCCAGTCGTTCAAGACCCCGACGGGAGCCGCACGCGCCGTGGTCAGGCATTACAACCCTGACATCAATGACAACCGCAACGGCTGGACTTTCTGGCAACTCGACACCGGCTCCGGAGCGCGCAGATCACTGCAGTCAATCCGACCTGGGGCTGTCCGGTCCGGGCGAGGCTCTCTGCAGGGCAGGCTCGTTGCCGCCGACGATTGGGACTCCCCCGAGGTGAACGAAAGCATCGCCGACGACTTCGGAGTGACCCAGTGAGCCTTCTCCTGGACACCCACATAGTGCTGTGGTGGCTAATCGACGACCCGACCTTCGCCGACGACATCAAGGACCGCCTCGATCAGGAGATCGACGTCTACGTCAGCGCGGCAACGGTCTGGGAGGTCGCGATCAAACAGGCACTCGGCAAGCTCGAGCCGGCCGACCTTCCCGAACGGATACGCAACAGCGGCTTCCGGCTTCTAGACATCACCGCGGACCATGGGATCAAAGCAGGTCGGCTGCCTATGCACCACCGCGACCCATTCGACCGCATGCTGGTGGCCCAAGCTCAACTCGAAAGCCTGACTCTCGTGTCTCGCGACCCGCAGGTACAGAAGTATGACGTCGATTTTCTGAGCGCCTGACCGCGCAGCCAGACAGACAAAGGCCGCCTTTGATCTTGCAGTGGAGGTGCTGTCGGCTTACTTGAACTCGGTTGAGCAGGTTCCCGCCCTGCCGGCCGCCCTCGGTGAGCTCGCACACGTGGTGAACCTCGGCGGATGAACGCGGGCACGCCGATCAGCCGGCCGAGGGCGCCGGCAGGGGTAGCCGGGGGGCGACGACCAGGGTCAGGATGTACACATGACAGCCGGCGTGCTCACCCTTGCTGACGGCAGGCCGCTGAGCTGGTACGAGTTCGGAGACCGGGACGGATTCCCGATTGTTTACACGGCCGGGACGCCGGTGTCGGGCCTGGGTGGAGCCTGCTACGACGTGACCGCGCGGGCAGCCGGTCTTCGGTGGATCTCGCCGGACAAACCTGGCTACGGCGCCTCGGGCCACCAACGGAGGCGCAGCCTGGCCGGCTGGAGTGATGATCTCCGCGCGTTGGCTGGTCACCTCGGTCTGGATCGGTTCGGGCTGGTGGGCGAGTCCGGCGGTGCCCCGTTCACGTTGGCCGCCGCGCATCGGCTTGCCGACCGGGTCAGCGTTGTCGCTCTCGTTTCGGCGGGCGGCCCGATGGGCCCTGCCGAACGAGTGGGCATGACGGCGAGCGCCCGGCTCATGAATTGGTTCGCCAGGAACGTGCCTGTACTCAACACGTTCCGGGTCGCCGCGATGCGTCGCGAGCTGGTCAACCCGAAGAACCGTCATCGCGCCCTGCACGACGCGATAGCTGCCGCGCCGGATGCCACGCACGCCACCGCCACGCGCGTAGAGTTCGAGGCCGTCGCAGACGCGCTGCGGCAGGGCACACGCGCCACCGTGCAGGAGCTAGCCCTGATCAAACGCGATTGGCCGTTCCCGCTCAGCGAGGTCGCCACGCCAGTGCATCTATGGCACGGCGCCCGTGACCGCAACGCGCCGATAGCCTTCGCCCGCCGCCTCGCGCGCGAACTACCAAACGCCACCCTGCACGTCGGCGAATTATCGGGCCACGACGTCGGCGTTGACTGCAGCCACGAAATCACGTCCGTGCTCGCCTCGTACGCCAAATAGAGCACAGCAAGCGCAACCGAAGCAGCACCGCAACCACCGCAACGCGGGGTGTCCGGGGCTCGAGCCTCCGTGCCACGACGAAATCGGCGGTGCACCCATGTGGGCGCACCGCCGATGATCTTGAGGTGGAGGTGCCGGGAATCGAACCCGGGTCCTTCGTTGCTTTGTCAGGGCTTCTCCGAGCGCAGCTCACTGTGCCTCTACTCGGCCCTCCGGATCATGTGAGCGAGTCCGGATGACGGGTCCAGTCGCAGATTAATCTCGCCGTGCGGCCCCCGCGACCGGGGCCGGTTGGCCAACCTCCTAAATGATGCCGGAAGTCTGGAACGGAGGTGCTCCCAGTCCGACAGCGTCGCTACTTGCCTCAGGCGGCGAGTGCGAACGCAGCGCGATTGTTATCGGCGCTTGTGTTTTTCCAACGACCGATTACCGAGACGACGTTGGCTTCCTCGGCTCGCTTCCCCTGTCTCCACGTACGAAGTCGAAACCAGTCACCCCCTAGTAGGAACAACCCTACGAGTCTAGCTCACCCGACAGGAACCGTTGCCGACGGAGCACCCGGTCGGCCGAAGGCGGTCGCGGGTGCGGGCGCCGGCCTGGTAGCCGAACGAGGCGGACTGGCCGGCGGCCAGGGAGCCGCCGCTGAAGGTGAACGTGTCGTCGTGCTGGCTGCCCTGGGCGTTCCACGTGCCGTACAGCCGGAGGCCGGAGGTGGAGCCGTGGGACACGCTCAGCGACCAGCCTGCCGCCTTGGTGCCGGTGTTGGTGACCCGCACCGTTCCCACGTAGCCGCCGCCCCACGAGGAGGAGGTGGACACGGTCGCCGAGAACGTGGCCTTCGCGGCCGGCTTCGACGAGGTGCGGCTGACGTGTGGTGACGGCGACGACGAAGCCGAGTGCCGGGCCGATGAGGATGGGGACGCCGAGTGTGACCGCGACGGCGTCGGGGACGAGGGTGGCGGCAGCATGGAGATGGTCGGCGACGGCGACTCCGGCTCGGCGGCCCCGACCGGGACGGTCGGCATCGACGGCAGTACGACCGTCGGGCCGGCGGCGTCCGCGGTGGAGGGGCCCACTGCGCGTACGGCGACCCAGACCACCAGGGCGATCAGGATCGTCAGGGCGGCCAGGAAGACGAGGCGGGCCGGACTGACCGGCGCCGGGGAGTGCTTGGAGGCGGGCAACGACGCCCCTTCCGAAAGCGAGGGGTGAGCAGCGAGGGGTTCGCAGACTACCGAATCACTGCATGCCTTTGATACGGCGGCCCATCGAGCGATTGATCTCCTTCTGCGCGTCGCGCGCCGCGAGGTCCTGCCGCTTGTCGTAGCTCTTCTTGCCCTTGGCCAGGCCGAGCTCGACCTTCGCGTACCCGTTGTTGAAGTAGACCGAGAGCGGGATCAGCGTGACGCCGTCGTCGCGCAGCTTGCCCTGCATTTTGCGGATCTCTTCGCGGTTGAGCAGCAGTTTGCGGACCCGCCGCGGCTCGTGGTTGGTCCACGTGCCCTGCGTGTACTCCGGGATGTGCATGCCCCGCAGGAAGATTTCGCCGTTGGTCTCCTCGGCGAACGCGTCGGTCAGCGACGCGCGACCGGCCCGGAGGGATTTGACCTCGGTGCCGGTGAGGGCCATGCCCGCTTCGTAGGTATCGAAGATCGCGTAGTCGTGGCGTGCCTTCCGGTTGGAGGCAACCACCTTCCGCCCCTGTTCCCGTGGCATGCCGAACTACCCCCTGTTGACGAGTGAGAACTATTTCAACACAGGCAGGAGGGCAGGTATTTCAGCGGGTTGCGGGGTACGCCGTCGAACCGGGTCTCGAAGTGCAGATGGTTGCCGGTGGACGCGCCGGTGGTGCCGACCCGGCCGATGACGTCGCCGCGGTGCACCCATTCGCCCACGTCCACCAGGATCGCCGACTGGTGGCCGTAGCAGGTCATGAAGTCGACGCCGTCGAAGTGGCCGTGGTCGACGCAGGTGTAGTTGCCGTAGCCGCCGTCCCAGCCGGCGCGGACCACCCGCCCGCTGGCCGCGGCGTGGATCGGCATGCCGTGTGGTGCGGCGAAGTCGGTGCCGGCGTGTAGCTGCCAGACCCGGTAGAACGGGTCGTACCGGTAGCCGAAGTTGCTGGATTTCCACCCGTCGACCGGCATCAGGAGCCGGCCGCCGGCATAGCGGCCGGAGCTGGAGCCGGAGCGGGCCGAGAAGCCGCGCAGCTGGGCCTGGATGCGGGCCTCTTCGTCCTTGGCCGCCTGGTAGCGCGCGAGGACGGCCGAGCGCTGTCCGTTGGCTACGCGCAGGGCGGCCAGTCGTGACGCGGCGATCTGGTCGAGCGCACGCTTGGCGCGTACCGCGGAAGCCTGCGCCGCTTGCGCGGCACGCAATTTCTCCCGGGCCGACATTTCGGCGACCTCGGCGGTGCGCTTGGCGAGCGCGGCGCGGTCTTGTTCGGTACGCGCGGTGCCGCGTGCACTGGTCAGCACGTCGACGTCGTGTTGCTGGGTGCGCATGACCTGGACGATCAGGCTGAGGCGGTCGATGACGTCCTGCGGTCCGCTGGCGTCGACGAGCACGTTGATCCGGGAGAATTCGCTGCCCATGTAGCTTGCCTGGGCGATGCCGTCGACCCGCACCCGGGCGCTGTCGAGCTTGCCCTGGGCCTGCTGGAACCGGTCGGCCACGATGCCGTAGGCGGCGCGTGCGGCGTTGGCCTGGCGGCCGGCCGTGTTGGCGTCGGTGAGCGCGGCCGCGACGAGGCCGCGGGCGGTGGCGAGGTTGGTGCGCGCGGCGGGCAGGGCGGCGCTGGCCGCCTCGAACCGGCGGGCCGCCTGCTGGGCGGTCGCGGTGGCGTTTTCGAGCAGGGCCTCGGCCCGGTCGACGGCGTGACCGGCGCGGGCGGCGGCGTCGCCTCCCGGTTCGGCGAAGGCGGGGCCCGATCCGGTCAGGAGCAGCCCGCCGACCAGGAAACCCACGCATCCGGCCAGAACGGCGGATACCCGGCTATGTCGACGATAGGACCACACGGGGAGTCACCGTACTCCGACCAACCGCGTCTAACGGCCTAAATCGCCCAACGGCCGCGTCCCCGTACGGGACGCGGCCGTGGTCGACAGCGGTGAAGGATCCGAGGGTCAGACCTTCAGGTAGAACCGCAGGGTGACCCACGCGGTGATGGCGCTGACGACGGCGCCCACCCCGGCCAGCAGCGGGAACATGAGCCACACGTTGCTGTTGTGAATCGGGGTCAGGATGCTGGTCAGAGCCTGGAGCCGGTGGTCGAGCAGGACGATCTTGAAGAGGAAGAGCGCCACGAAGCCGATGATCGCGCCGATCAGGCCGGCCACCACCGCCTCGAGCACGAACGGTGACTGGATGAACCAGTTCGAGGCGCCGACCAGCTTCATCACCGCGACTTCTCGCCTCTTGCTGTAGGCCGCGACCTGGATGGTGTTACCAACCAGCAGCAACGCGGCCAAGGCCATCACCCCAGCCACCACGAGCGCGAACACCTGGATCGCGTTGAAGATCTTGAAGACCTTGTCGAGCAGCGTGCGCTGGTCGATGATCTGGTCGATGCCCTGCAGGCCCTGGATCTGGCCGGCGAAGGCCTTGTACTGCTCCGGGTTCTTGAGCTTGACGCGGAACGACTCGGGAAGACTGTTGGGGCCGATCGACTTCACGAAGTCGGGCGAGTCCTGCCAGAGCTCCTTGAACCGGTTGAACGCCTGCTCTTTGGTCTCGTAGCTGCGCGACTTGACGAGGGGACTCTGGGCGATCGCGCTGTCGATCGCCTGACGCTGAGTGTCGGTGATGTCGCTCTTGAGGAAGACCGACACCTCGATCTCACCGTAGTAGTAGTTCTTCATCTGGTCGACCTGCAGGAACAGCAGGACACTCGCGCCCAGCATGGCCAGCGAGACCGACATGGTGATGATCATGGCGACCGTCATGGTGACGTTTCGCCACAGGCCCACCAGGACCTCGTTGAGGATGTACTTCAAGCGCATCGGGGGGTTCCTTCCGGGACTCCGCGTCCTGCTACTGCTTCAGCTGTCGATGGGTGGGCGGAGCCCGGTTCAGCCGTAAACGCCACGGGCCTGGTCACGGACGATGCGTCCGCTCTCGATCTCGATAACCCGGCGGCGCATCTGGTTAACGATGTTGGAGTCGTGGGTGACCATGACGACCGTGGTGCCGGTCCGGTTGATCCGGTCCAGCAGTCGCATGATCTCGATGGAGGTGTCGGGGTCGAGGTTACCGGTGGGCTCGTCGGCGAGCAGGATCAGCGGACGGTTCACGAACGCTCGTGCGACCGCGACCCGCTGCTGTTCACCGCCGGAGAGCTCGTGGGGATAGCGGTGCTCCTTGCCGCCGAGGCCGACCAGCTCGAGCACCTCGGGGACGACGCGCCGCGCGACCGCCTTGGTCTTGCCGATCACCTCGAGCGCGAAGGCGACGTTCTCGTAGGCGGTGCGGTTGGGCAGCAGGCGGAAATCCTGGAACACGCAGCCGATCGAGCGCCGGAAGTGGGGCACCTTCCAGGAGCGCAGGGTCGTGACATCCTTGGCGTTGACCACCACCTTGCCACGGGTCGGGGCGACCTCGTGCAGGAGCAATTTGATGATCGTGGACTTGCCGGAACCGGAGGGGCCGATGAAGAAGACGAACTCACCCTTCTCGATTCCGACGCTGACATCGTCCAGCGACGGCCGAGACGCCTTTGGATACGTCTTCGTCACGTTCTCGAGCTGAATCACGGGGATGCAGTCTACGCGGTGTAACGAAAACGCCAACCCCGCCGGGTCGGGGAATCTGCACCGGCGGTGGAGAAACTGAGAACCGTACGGACGGCGCCTGACCGAACGTTCAGCTACGGTCGCCGTCCGTGCCTCGCGTGATCAGCCCGCGAGCTGGGTCTGCTTGCGCCACCGGATGCCGGCCTCGATGAACTCGTCGAGCTCGCCGTCGAAGACCGACGTGGGGTTGCCCGTCTCGTACTCCGTCCGCAGGTCCTTGACCATTTGGTAGGGGTGCAGGACGTACGACCGCATCTGGTCACCCCAAGATCCAGTGGTGTCCTGCCTGAGGCCGGCGAGCTTCGCCTCCTCCTCCTGGCGCTTGCGCTCGAGCAGCCGCGCCTGGAGCACCCGCATGGCCGAAGCCTTGTTTTGAAGCTGCGATTTCTCGTTCTGACAGGTGACCACGATGCCGGTCGGAATGTGCGTGAGGCGCACAGCGGAGTCGGTCGTGTTAACGCTCTGTCCACCAGGACCCGACGAACGGTAGACGTCGACCCGCAGTTCGTTCTCCGGAATGTCGATGTGGTCGGTCTGCTCGACGACCGGCATCACCTCGACGCCGGCGAAGCTCGTCTGGCGGCGGCCCTGGTTGTCGAACGGGCTGATCCGCACCAGCCGGTGGGTGCCCGACTCGACGCTGAGGGTGCCGAACGCGTACGGCACCTTGACCGCGAAGGTCGCGGACTTGAGCCCGGCCTCCTCGGCGTAGGAGGTTTCGTAGACCTCGGTCGGGTAGCCGTGGCGCTCGGCCCACCGCAGGTACATCCGCATGAGCATCTCGGCGAAGTCGGCCGCGTCGACGCCGCCGGCGCCGGCCCGGATGGCCACCACCGCCTCGCGGGAGTCGTACTCCCCCGAGAGCAGGGTGCGCACTTCCATCTCCTCGATGGCCTTGCTCAGGGCGACGATCTCGTCGCCGACCTCGGCGATCGAGCCCTCGTCGCTCTCGGCCTGCGCCATTTCGAGCAGGAGGCCGGCATCGTCGAGGCGGGTGCGCAGCCGCTCCATCCGGTTGATCTCACCGGAGATATAGGAGAGCCGGCTGTTGACCTCCTGGGCCCGCGCCTGGTCGTCCCACAGGTCGGGAGCGGAAGCCTGCTCCTCGAGCTCCGCCTTGTCCCGCCGCAGCTTGTCGACGTCCAGGACGTTCTCGATGTTGCGCAGAGTCGCGTCGAGGGCTTTGAGGTGCTCGGGATAGTCGGCAGCTGTCACAACAATCAAGACTACGCCGCCCCGGCCGCGTCACCGGTCGGGGCGGCGAGGTCGTCAGGCCGACGGGGCGATCTTCAGCCAGCTGAGCGCCGCCTTGTGATAGGCGACGGCGAACTCCAGAGCGGCGGCACCGTAGTTGTCGCCGTTCTTTTTCGCCTCCTTGGCCTGCTCCTTGGCCATGGCCAAAGCCTCGGAGTGGTATTCGTTGGCGCCCGTGTAGAGCGTCTGGAGTTGGCTGCCGCTGTGCTGGTCTCCGAAGGCGACACGCAGGGCGACCGGGTTGCGCAGCGCGTCCCGTCCCGGCGATTCGGCGAGCCATCGGCTGAAGGCTCGCTTGCCGGATGCGGTGATCGCGTAGGGCTGGCTGGAACGAGGGCCGGGCTTACCGAGCCGGACATATCCCATTTCGGCGAGAACGGGCAGTTCGCGGTAAACCTGGCTCCGCGTCATCGACCAGTAGGGCCCGAGGCGGCGTTCGGCAGCCGCCATGAGCTGTCCGCCGGTCATCGGTCCCTCGTGTAGCAGGCCGAGCAGAGCGGCAGCCGTGGGGTTGATTTGAGAGTCGGGCATGCCTTCTAAGCTGCCACTTTGTAGCTTCGGCGTCCAGGATTTCGCCCGATCCGTCCAGTTTGCGTCTCCACAAGCGACTGTCCCGCACAGACAGTCCGACCACGAGCGACACACACCGGCGTTTTTCCGTTGTGGAGCGACCTGACCAGCTAGAATGGTTCATCTAAACGGTCAGACGGCGATGCAGGGCAGGTAACGCCCGAAAAGGGACACGCTGTCGTGTGAAGAACACGCAAGCGCCCCAATTTTGGACAATCGGTTGGATCTCTCCGCGTCGGCCGCGCGGCCTGCCCTAAGGCCCGGCCAGTACCCTGAGCCCCATGACTGACCAGGAGTCGACACCCGTTGTCGAGCGGCCGGCGTCGCGCGGGCTCCTGCTGGCCGCGCTCAGCCTGGTGTGGATGGCCGCGATGCTGTTCTCGGCCCGCGTCACCATCACCGGCACCGGCGGGCTCGGCGCCGAGATGGAGGTGACCTCCACGGCGTACGCGTTGCCCGGAGCCGTCTCGGCCGCCCTGGTCACCGGCATCGCCGTCGCGCTGGCGGTGCTCGGCCTGGTCGCCCGGCGCCACACGCCGGGCCCTTCGGTGCGGTTCGCGATCGCCACCGGCAGCGGCCTGGTCGTCGGCCTGCTCGGCGCCCTGGTCGTCGTCACGATCAACACCGACGGCTGGCTCTACGCGGTGGTCGGCGGGTCGATCGCCGCGGCGGCCACGATCGGCGGGGCGCTGGCCGGCTTCCGCATCCCGAGGGTGCTGGCCGCCGTGTGCTGGGCCTCGATCGCCGTCTTCGTGGTCGGGTTCGTGCTCAACATCTTCGAGACCCCGGTCCTCAACGCACTGGGCGCGGGCGACTCCGAGCAGTCGCAGACCAGCGCCGCCCAGTGGTTCTCGTTCGCCCAGCCGCTGCTCAGTGGAGTGGCGGCCGGCATCGTCGCGTTCAGGTTGCTGCGCCGGGCCCGGCGGCAGGCCGGCGCCGACGTGGCCCCCGCCTTCTACTTCCTGGCCGGCGGCGGCCCGGGCCTGTTGCTGCTGGTCGGCGAGGCGCTGACCCGCACCGCGGGCGGCAAGGTGCTCGATCTGGCCGGCAAGGTCAGCGTGCTCGAGCAGACCGTGCAGAAGCTGCTCAGCGGCGCCCGCATCAACAGCGCGCTGATCGTGCTCGTCGCCGGGGCGTTCGTCGCCGCCCTCCTGTTCGGTCTCGGCATCAAGCCGGCCCCGGAAGAAGAAGACGACAAACAGGACGAAAGCGAGCCGGCCACCGCCGACCACGCCGCCGGCTGATCTGGACGGCCGGCGGCCGGCGAGCGCTCCGGCCGTGGTCAGGTCAGCTGGTCCAACTCGGAGACCGCGAACCACTCCAGCTCGTGATCCTCGGCTCCGTCGACGGTGAACTGCGCGTCCGGGTCGCCGGCCAGCGCCTCCTCGATCACGTCGACCGCGGCCGCGATCTCATCGGACACGTCGCCACTGTCGACGTGGATCGCCGCCACGTCACCCAGCGCCACCGGGCCGAGCAGGCGGACGGTGCTCGAGCCGAGCTCGACCTCCTCCCGCTTCACCGACCCGGACGCCACGTCGGCCGAGATCACGACCCGTCGGCGCGGGGCCGCCGGGTCGTGTCGCAGCAGCTGAAGGGCCCCCTGGGCGGCGCGGGTGAACGCGACGTACTCCAACTCCTCCTCGTCACCCTCCGCATACCACTCGCGGAGCGACGGAGTCACCGCGTGCGCGGTCAGCGCGCCCTCGCCGAGGCTCCCGGAGGCGCGCAGGGCCGCGAGCATCGGCATGGTGGCCGGCACGTAGACCCGGACCAGCTCGGTGATCGGCACGTCTCCTCCTGCGGTTTGACCGTCCTCGTCCTACACCGTCGGAACGGTGCCGGGAAGGTCATTCCACCAGTAGTGTCCCGATCGTGGTGCATCGGCCTCAGCAGCCACAGGCTGCCTCGGCCCCCGCCCGGATCAACCTCGGCGCGGTGAGAGGGTCCGGCTCGGCGATTTCCTCGCCCTTTTCCGTACGCACGGGGAAGCCCTCGCGAATCCAGTACTCGATGCCGCCGAGCATCTCCCTCGCGTCGAAGCCGGCCTCGGAGAGCGCGAGCGCGGCCCGGGTCGCACCGTTGCAGCCCGGACCCCAGCAGTAGGCGACCACCGGCACGCCCGGGTCGAGCAGGGCCCCGGCCCGGGCCGGAATGTCGGCGGTCGGCAGGTGAATCGCGCCCGGAACGTGCCCCTGATCCCAGGCGGCCCCGGAGCGAGAGTCGATCACGATCAGGGCGGACGGGTCGGCGGCGAGGGCGGTGTGAACGTCGGAGACGTCGGTCTGGAAGTCGAGGCGAGCGTGGAAGAAGGCGGCCGCCTCCTGCTGTCGGGTGGTCGTCATGGTCAACGACGCTATTCGTGGCCGCTTCGGCGGAACATGCCCGATCCACGGCCCTCCGATGGTTCGGCCGGGGAAACGTCGGTAGATTGCCGGGATGGCCACGGATCTCGCGCTCGACAAGACCGACTGGCGTCTACTGGCCGAGTTGCAGCGGGACGGCCGGTCCTCGTACGCCGAACTCGCCCGCGCCGTCGCGATGAGCCCGAGTGCCGTCGCGGAGCGGGTGCACCGCCTCGAAGAGGCCGGCGTGATCTCCGGCTACCGGGCGACCGTCGACCCGGAACGTGTGGGGTTGACCGTTATGGCATTTGTGCGGTTGCGCTATCCGACCGGAAACTACCGGCCGTTCCACGCCCTCCTCGACTCCACTCCCGAGATCGTCGAGGCGCACCACGTGACCGGAGAGGACTGTTTCGTGCTCAAGGTGCTGGCGCGGTCGATGCGGCACCTCGAGGAGGTGGCGGGGCGGATTTCCGGCCTGGGATCGGTGACGACCAGCGTCGTGTATTCGAGCCCGCTCAACGGCCGGTCGATCGCTTCATCCCCAGACGGCGACTAGCGGCACGCCGTCGAAGGCAAACGGTGGCAAACTGAGCCCTTCGATGACGGGGAGGAGGCCGGATGGAAGCCCGGTTCCTGCTGCTGACCGACGTGGCGGCCGAGTTGAACGTGTCCGATTCGCAGGTCTACCACATGGTGCGCAGCGGCGAGCTGCCCGCGATCAAGATCGGCGGACGCGGCCAGTGGCGGGTCGAACGCGCCCAGCTGGAGGAATACATCCAGCGAAAGTACGCCGAGACCGCCGAGTGGGTGGCGAACAACCCGCTGTCCGAACGCGAACCCGACTGACCGTTTTGCCCCTCCTCCCGGATCGGTGGCGCGCGGTTGACGTCTGCTTCGACCGTTGTCGAGAATCGCAGTCGTAAGCAAACGTAGGCAAACGCAAGATCGGCGGTGTTGGCATGTCGGGGACGGTCGAGGTTGCCTCTCGAACTTCAGGGTCGGACAGGGCCGGTCAGACGCATGGGCGCGGCGAGCGCGAGGCGCGGCCCAGCCACGGCACGGGCCGGCGATCCGACCAGAACGGCGAGCCCGGCCCGCCAGCCCGATCCGACAAGCACGGCGACCCAGCCCAATCCGGCAGCCACGGCGAGCCCAAGCGGCCGACCCGATCCGGCAACCACAGCGAACCCGAGCGGGCGGCCCGATCCGACCAGCACCGCGACCGCGAACAGCCGACCCCATCCGGCAGCCACGGCGATCCCGCGCGGCCAGCCGGATCCGGCGACCACTGCAACCCCGAACGGCCAACCCAACTCGGCAGCCACGGCAACCCCGAACGGGCAGCCCGATCCGGCGAGCACGGCAATCCCGGGCGGCCGGCCCGATGCGAGACCGGCGAAGCCGAACGGCCAGCCCTATCCGGCAACCACAGCGACCCCAAGCGGGCGGCCCGATCCGACCAGCACCGCGACCCCGAACAGCCGACCCCATCCGGCAACCACAGCAAACCCGAGCGCCCGGCTCGATCCGGCAACCACAGCGAACCCGAACGGCCAGCTCGATCCAACAAGCAAGGCGACGCCGAGCGGCCGGCCCTTTCCGGCGACCACAACAACCCCGAACGGCCGGCCCGATCCGGCGAGCACCGCGACCCCGAACGGGCGGCCCGACCCGGCAAGCACGGCGACCCCGAACGGGCGCCCCGATGCGACGCTGGCGAGCGGTCCGAGCAACCCGCAGACCCCGGGCCGCCGGAGGAGCACGATGAGCGCAGGCCGCCGGCGCGACGCGACATGGGTCACCGATCCGAGCCGCCGCCGCTGCAGGGGCATGGCGCGCCGCCGCCGGCAGTGGGCAGGTGGCCCGAGCGGAGTGCCTCGGGTGGTGGGATCCGCCTGAGACGGGTTCCTCAGTGCGAGCCGCCCTGTGATGGTTCGGCCGAGCCGGACCCGGTCATCCCCGGGCAGTTGGCGTTCGACTGGTCGCCCGCGGCACTCGCCCGGGCCGGCGGTGCGAGCGCCGGCCTGATCAGTGTCACCGGGGCGGTGACCGCTATCGGCACGACCAGTGCGGCGTCGGCGCGGGCGCGGGGGCTAGCGCACGGCCGGCCGGCGGTCGCCGGGGTGTCGACGGATGCCCGGATCGCGGTGCACCGGTTTGTGCGGCAGTGCGTGGAGGTTCTCAACGGCTACCGGCCGGCCGGGCATCTGCGCCCGCTGGCCCGGCCGGCCGACGCGGGCACGATTGTGGCGCAAGGGCTGGCCGGGGCGCGGCGGGTCGCTAGCCTACGGAAAGCGGCACCCGGCCGGCGGGTGCCGCGACGCTCGCCGGCGGCCGTGATGAGTCTGCGCGTCTGTCAGCCCAGTTCGGAGGCGGTCGAGGCGGCGGCCGCGCTGGTCACCACCCACCGCACGTGGGCGCTGGCGCTCCGGCTGGAGTTGCATCACGAAACCTGGTCCGCAACCGCTCTACGCCTCATCTAGTGCCGCCCGCACCCGATCAGGAAGAGACCCCCGGGGCGCTCGCCGAGCAGTGGAGGCGGCGGGTGTCCCGGGCCGGCCCCGCCGCGTACAGGAAAAACGGCCCGCGCCGGCGGCGGGCCGTTTTGCCTTGAGTGACGCGGGGTTTTAGGCCGGACCGCCCGGGGCGCCGTGGCACCGCTTGTATTTCTTGCCTGAGCCGCAGTAGCACGGGGCGTTGCGGGACGGACCGTTCGACTCGGCGGCCTGGCCCGAGGTGGCGCGGGAACGCCGGTTGGCCGACGTGTGAGCCGGGTCGGCCGGGACCGGGGAGCCGCCCGGGCCGATGCCGAGGGCCGGGGCCGACGGCTGCTGCTGGATCGTCGGGGAGCCGTCGCCGGCCGCGCCGTCGATCGCCGGGGCCGTGTATTGCAGGTTTTGCGGGCGGTTGCCGCCGCCGAGGCCCTTCGCCCGGACGCCCACGCGGTCGGACTCGGTCTCGTGGGCGTGCGGTTCGCCCGGGGTCATCACGCCGCCGGCCGGCAGCGGGACAGCCTGGCTCGGGTCGACGGTGACGGTGGGGGCCTCCTCGACCTGGACCTCCAGGTTGAAGACGAAGCCGGCCGCCTCCTCCTTGATGCCCTCCATCATCTGGTTGAACATGTCGAAGCCCTCGCGCTGGTATTCGACCACCGGGTCGCGCTGCGCGTAGGCCCGCAGGCTGATGCCCTCCTGCAGGTAGTCCATCTCGTAGAGGTGCTCGCGCCACTTGCGGTCGATGACCGCGAGCAGCACCTGGCGCTCGAGCTCGCGCACCGCCTCGGAGCCGAGCTCCTCCTCACGGGCGGCGTAGGCCGCGCGGGCGTCGTCCTTCAGCTGCTGGATCAGGAACTCCTGGTCGATCGAGCTGCGCTCGCCGCCCGACTCCTCGATCACGTCCTCGATCGTGAGGGTGACCGGGTAGAGCCGCTTGAGGTTGGTCCAGAGCTGTTCGAGGTCCCAGTCCTCGGCGTAGCCGTCGGAGGTCGCGGCGGTCACGTAGTCGGCGACCACATCGTCGATCATGTGCTCGACCTGCTCGTGCATGTCTTCGCCGTCGAGCACGCGCTTGCGCTCGGCGTAGATGACCACGCGCTGCTTGTTGAGGACCTCGTCGTACTTGAGGACGTTCTTGCGGATCTCGGCATTTTGACCCTCGATCTGGGTCTGCGCGCTGCGGATCTGCCGGGTCACCATCTTGGACTCGATCGGCACGTCCTCGGGGATGTTGAAGCGCTCCATGACCGCTTCGACCGCACCGGCCCGGAACCGCTTCATCAGGTCGTCCTGCAGGGACAGGTAGAACCGGGACTCGCCCGGGTCGCCCTGCCGGCCGGAGCGGCCGCGCAGCTGGTTGTCGATGCGCCGCGAGTCGTGCCGCTCGGTGCCGAGAACGTAGAGCCCGCCGGCCGAGATGACCTCGGACGCTTCTGCGTCGCAGGCGTCCTTCCAGGTCGGCAGGACCTCCTCGAGGGCCTTGGCGTATTCCTCCGGGCTCTCCTCCGGGTCGAGGCCGCGCTGGGCGAGCTCGGAGGCCGCGAGGAACTCGGGGTTGCCGCCGAGCAGGATGTCGGTGCCACGACCGGCCATGTTGGTGGCCACGGTGACGCCGCCCTTGCGCCCGGCCTGGGCGATGATCGTCGCCTCCTGGGCGTGGAACTTCGCGTTGAGCACGCTGTGCGGGATGCCGCGGCGGCGCAGCAGCGTCGAGAGGATCTCGGAGTTTTCCACGCTCACCGTGCCCACGAGCACCGGCTGGCCGGTGGCGTGCCGCTCGGCGATGTCCTCGATGACCGCGTTGAACTTGGCCTTCTCGGTCTTGTAGATGACGTCCGGGTGGTCGATGCGGATCATCGGCCGGTGCGTCGGGATCGACACGACGCCGACCTTGTAGACGCTGTTGAACTCGCCGGCCTCGGTCTGCGCCGTACCGGTCATGCCGCCGAGCTTCTCGTAGAGCCGGAAGTAGTTCTGCAGGGTGATGGTCGCCAGGGTCTGGTTCTCCTGCTTGACCTCCACCCCTTCCTTGGCCTCGATCGCCTGGTGCATGCCCTCGTTGTAGCGCCGGCCATGCAGGATGCGGCCGGTGAACTCGTCGACGATCAGGACCTCGCCGCCCTCGTTGACGATGTAGTCCTTGTCGCGCTTGTAGAGCTCCTTGGCCTTGATGGCGTTGTTGAGGTAGCCCACCAGCGGCGTGTTGACCGACTCGTAGAGGTTGTCGATGCCCAGGCGGTCTTCCACCCGGGACACGCCGCGCTCGGTGACCGCGATGGTGCGCTTGGCCTCGTCGACCTCGTAGTCG
This sequence comes from Actinoplanes sp. NPDC051411, assembly GCF_040682075.1. Taxonomy (NCBI): domain Bacteria; kingdom Bacillati; phylum Actinomycetota; class Actinomycetes; order Micromonosporales; family Micromonosporaceae; genus Actinoplanes; species Actinoplanes sp. NPDC051411. Next base: position 28,062 of record NZ_JBFBAD010000052.1, read on the forward strand.
CCCTCGCCGTCCTTGCCCTTCTCGAGCCGCTTGACGATGGCGGCGAACTCGCCGTACCACCGGGCGGAGTGCTCGGCCGGACCGGAGATGATCAGCGGCGTGCGGGCCTCGTCGATGAGGATCGAGTCGACCTCGTCGACGATCGCGAAGTGGTGGCCGCGCTGGACCAGCTCCTCCTTGCTCCACGCCATGTTGTCGCGCAGGTAGTCGAAGCCGAACTCGTTGTTGGTGCCGTAGGTGATGTCGCACTGGTAGGCGTCGCGGTGCTCGGCGGCCGGCCGGTTGGGCAGGATCACGCCCACGGTCAGGCCGAGGAACACGTGCACCTGGCCGACCCACTCGGCGTCGCGCTGGGCCAGATAGTCGTTGACCGTGATGATGTGCACGCCCTTGCCGCTCAACGCGTTGAGATAGGCGGGGAACACGCCGGTCAGGGTTTTGCCCTCACCGGTCTTCATCTCCGGGATGTTGCCGAAGTGCAGGGCGGCGCCGCCCATCAGCTGGACGTTGAATGCCCGCTGGCCGAGCACGCGTTTGGCACCCTCGCGAGCCACCGCGAACGCCTCCGGGAGCAGGGAGTCGAGCGACTCACCGTCCGCGTAGCGCTCTTTGAACGACTCGGTGCATTCGCGCAGCTCGTCGTCGGTGAGGTCGACGTAGTCTTCCTCGATCGAGTTGACCGCGTCCGCGATCGCTTTGAGCTTGCGCACCATGCGGCCTTCGCCGGCGCGTAGCACCTTTTCCAATATCGACACGGGTCAGCGCTCCCCTAGACAGTCTGCCCGACCATGGTAGGCGCCCTCTCTGGGAACCTGTGACCCGAGCCTCCGATTAACCGAACAAACGGGACGAAACTTCGCTTCGAATTCGCTGAGAGCGCAGCCTCGCCAAGGGTGCAACCGTTGGGACGGGCAAAGCGTGTCGGGCAGGATGACGGAGAAATACTCAGACCTTCGGGAGGCCGCGTGCGTGCAGCGGAGATCAACGGTGACGAGGTACGCCTTCGGGCGTACCGGCCGGACGACGCGGAAGCCGTGGCGGCGGGCTATGACGACCCGCTGTCCCAGCGGTTTCTGCCGCCGCTGCCGTCGCCGTTCACCCTTCGGCACGCCGAACGGTTCCTGTCCGAAGGCGTCGAGGCGGTCTTCGCCGACGGCGGGGTGGTCTACGCGATCGCCGACCCGCGGACCGACGAGCTGCTCGGCGGGATCGGCTTCGACCGGGTGGTCGCGCACCGCCGGCAGGCCGAGATCGGCTACTGGGTCGGCCCGTGGGCGCGGGGCCGGGGCGTCGCCACGGCCGCGGTCCGCACGCTCAGCGCGCACGCCATGAGCACCGGCCTGGAACGCCTCGAACTGCTCACCCACTGGGAGAACGCGGCCAGCCAGCGGGTCGCGCTGGCGGCGGGCTATCAGCGCGAGGGCGTACGCCGGGGAGCCCTCCCCGGCCGCAGCGGCGGTCGCGACGACCTGATCGCGTTCGCCCGCCTGGCCGCCGATTCGGGCGAGCCGCTCCCCCGGCTGCTGCCCGACCTGCCCGGCGGCGAACTGTCGGACGGCGTGGTGACCCTGCGCCCGCTCGGGCCGGACGACGTCGAATTCCTGACCACCCTGCGGAGTCTTCCCGAGGTGATCGCGACCAGCGTGCCCGCGGTCCGGCCGACGGCCGAGGATCTGCAGCGGCGCGCCACCCGGGCGGCCGCGGACTGGCTGGCCGGCACGCGGGCCGACCTGGTCATCGTCGACACGGCCAGCGGACGCCCGGCCGGCGAGCTCGGTCTCTTCTATCAGGAGCCGGTCACCAACCAGGCGATGATCGGCTACAGCACGCTCCGCGAGTTCCGCGGGCGCGGTTTCACGACCCGGGCCGCGCAGCTGGTGGCCCTCTGGGCCTTCGCCGAGACCGACATCGCGCGCCTGATCGCCGGGGCCAACGCGGACAACAAGGCGTCGCAACGGGTGCTGGAGAAGGCCGGATTCAAGCGTGAGGCCTATCTGCGCTCACGACTGCCCGGACCGGGCGGGGTCCGCGAGGACGACGTCCAGTTCGTGCTCCTCGCCGAGGACCTCCTGACCGAAGGCCCCCGGCTGGACGGCTGAAGGGTGCGGCTAGGGATGCGACTCCAGTGAGAGGATCCCGTAGTCATAGCCGCGCCGTCGGTAGACGACGCTGGGCCGGCCGCTGTCCTTGTCCAGGAAAAGATAGAAGTCGTGCCCGACGAGCTCCATCTGGAAGAGGGCGTCGTCGACAGTCATGGGGTCGGCCGGGTGTTCCTTCTCGCGCACGATGCGCCAGGGTTGATCCTCATCGTGTTCGGCGAGCGCTGTAGCGACGGACGCGCCCTCGTCTGACTCGTTCATGCTGAGATCGGTCGGCAGGCCCGCGGTGGCCGCCGAGACCGAGACCGGCGCGTGCCGGCCGCGGTGGACACGACGGCGGTCGGCCGAACGCCGCAACCGTCCGTCAAGCTTGGTGATGGCGCAGTCCAGAGCTGCGTAGAAGTCTTTGGCGCAGGCCTCGGCGCGTACGACCGGGCCCCTGGTCATGACGGTGATCTCGACCCGCTGGCATTTGTCGGACTGACGCGGATTGCGCTCGTGGAAGAGCTCGACATCCGCGCGCATCAGCTTCTGGTCGTACCGCTCAACCTTGCTGAGCTTGTCGGCGACATGCTCCCGGTAATGGTCGGGAACCTCTACGTTGCGGCCCTTGACGACAATGTCCACTCGTGACCTCCCCCAACGTTGTGTTCTGCGGGCGCCCTATCGACGGGCACCGAACGGCGACGCGGTGTTCTGGTTCCGGTCGCGCTACGTGAGTGGTCACGTGGCGTGACCGATCGCGAATGAGACGACTCCTTTCCGGTGCGGCGGTCTGCGGATCACTCCGCGCTCCCGGTGGGCGATAAGTGCAGAGCACGGTTGGTCGTGCAGTGCAGCGCACTTACCCTCGTCACCAAGACGCTAACGTGCCGACGCTCCCACGTCACCCCTCGTTCGGGATACCAGATGGCCGACGTTCCGCCTTTTCGGTGCCCTGCGGGCGAAAGGTTGCGAAACGCTCTCGGGAAGGGCGGCGTCTTCGCGTCGCGGCGAGCACGGCGGCCCCAGTGACCTGCATGTTCGCCTCCCTCAGCCGGGCCGTCGCCACGGCCAGCGTCGCACCGGTCGTGACGATGTCGTCCACCACCACCAGCGTGCCTTTTCCGGGCGATCGGCGGGAGAATTTGCCGATTCGTGCCGGCCGGATTCGCAGTGAACTCTCAGCCGCTATCGCACGCTCGGCCACGCTCAGTGACGCGGCGTCCGGCTTCGGTGAGGCCCGCAGAAGGTGGGTCAGATCAGCCTGCCAACCCGCCTCCCGCAGTCGTCGCACGGCGTGTGCGGCCAGTCGCGTCATGTGATCGCCGCCACGCTCCCGAGTAGCGGCCGCGGTCGACGGGATCGGCACCAGGAACACCGGGGCGCCCTTCGGCGCCAGCCGCGCCACCGCGGACGCCAGCAAGGCGCCCAGAGGCCGGGCGAGGCGGTGCCGGCCACGTTCCTTGTACGCCAGGAGGGTCCCGCGCAGTTCGCCCGCGTACGGCCCGACAGCGACGCAGCGCGGCATGCCGGGCGGAGGCGGCTGGGGTGCCGTGGGGAACGGCGTCAGCGCCTCCAGCGCGGCGGCGCAACGCTCGCAGGCGCCGTAGCCCAGGCGTACGCGTTCGGCACCGCAACCGGCGCAGGCGGTCGGCAGGAACAGGTCGGCGATGTCGCCGAGCAGCGAGACGGGCAAGTCAGTCCAGGAAGAACGGGGAGGTGAGGCTCGATGGGCTCGACGAGGACGGGCTGACCGGCCCCGCGAGGTCGGACGTCTTGATCGGCACCGGGTAGCCGGCCGCGATCCCGGCCGCGCCGGCGATGACGTAGGCCACCTTCGCGTCGGACAACTGCGAGTGGAGCAGCGGGTTGATCGGGTACGCCGTCAGGTAGCTGATCGCCTCGTCGCCGATGTCGTCGAGCCGGATCGCCGACTGCGCGCCGTCGATCGACACGTCGTAGATCGACACCCGGCCGTTCTTGTTGAGGCCGGCCGCCACCAGCCATCCCTCGCTGCTCCAGGCGACCGCGGTGATCGACGTGAGGCCGGGCGGATCGATCTCGGTGGGCGACGACATCACCACGCCGTCGCTGCTGGCCGTGAGCACCGCCCGGTGGAGCCGGCCACCGTAGACCAGGGCGATGCGGTGCCCGTCGGGGGCGATCGAGAACGAGCTGATCGCGCTCGAACCGCCACCCTGCTGCCATTCGACCGGCTGGGCGTCGGAACCGTCGGCGGCGAAGCTGAACAGTTGGCCGTTCGCGGTGATCAGCCCGACCGCGCCGCCGGCGTCCGCCGAGCCGGTGCCGACCCAGGCGGGATGGCCGAGCGCCCCTTTGAGGCCGCCGACCGTGGTCAGGTCGGCCTCCTTGCCGGTCGGCGCCGAGGCGACCCGCAGGGCCGGTGCCTTGTCCTTGCCGGCGACCGAGACCACGGCCGCGAGGGTCTGCCCGTTCTGGCTGCTCATCGCCGCCGACTGCACGCCCTTGTTGGCCGCGGCCTTGAGCACCGGCACCGCGCTGACCGCGTGGGCCGACTCGGACAGCCGCCGGATCACGCCGTTGTAGACGACGAACCGGTCCGGATCTTCCACCTGGTGGGAGGCCGGGTTGGCGTCGGGGTTGTTCTGCTCGCCCGAGAACTTGACCGGATTTTGATGGCCGACCGTGATCTCGAGCGCGCCGGGGGTCAGCGGTCGCAACGACCACTGCAGCTGTTGGGCCAGGCGGTCGAGCGCGGCCCGGGGCCACGCGGCGTCCGACTTCAGTTTGATCTGCAGCTCGTCGTTGCTGATCGCCGGGATGTTGTCGAGCGCCTCGGTGCCCGGCGGCAGCGGGGCCGCGGCCGTGGAGAGCCAATCGGCCGGCCCGCGGGCGAGCCAGTTGAGAATCACCGTCGGCTGCTGCACGCTCGGCGTGCTCAACGGCATGTAACGGATGTCGGGCACCAGGCCGGTGTCGTCACTGTTCCAGAAGTAGATGGTGTGCTGCTGGTAGTACTTCTGCAGACCGACGTCGGACAGGAACAGCCCCGGGTCGGTCTTGGTGATGTAGAGGCCGTTGTCTTTCGCCGACGTGACCGTGAAGTTCAGTTTCTGCAGCGACGGCTGGTCGAGCGGAACGAGCTGCCCGTCGCTCTTCAGCGTGCCGATCTGCTCGACCCGCAGCGTGACCACCGGGTTGCCGGAGTTGACCAGCGGCTGCTCGATCGGCCGCACCACGGTGATGTCGGAGGTCGACGGCTTGAAGGTGGCCGCGAAGTGGGGGTCCATGAAGTCCTTGACCCGCTGGACCGCTCCCTCGGGGTCGCCGGCCGCCGCCTCGAGGTAGTTGCTGACGAAGGTCGCGGTGTCGCCGGTCCCCGTCCGGGTCACCGGGGCCGGGGGCGGGCTGTCGAGGTCCTGGGCCGGGCCGGGCGACTGCCCGTCGCCCAGCACCTTCACGTCGGTCGAGTCGGGAATGCCGCAGCCACCGAGCAGCAGGGCGGCCAGCGCGGCCAGGGCGAGGACACGGCGGCGCATCAGCCCACCTCGGTCGGCTCGGGGGCGCTTTCGAGCGCCGGCTGCTCACGGTCGCGCGGAATCAGCGGGAGGGGTGCCGCCACGAGCCGGTCGCCGGCCCGCACCGGAAGGGTGAGCCGGAACTGGGCGCCGCCGCCCGGCGTGCCCCACGCCTCGAGCCAGCCGCCGTGCAGCCGCGCGTCCTCCGCGCTGATCGACAGGCCGAGGCCGGTGCCGCCGGTCTGCCGGGCCCGGGACGGGTCGGCCCGCCAGAACCGGTTGAAGACCAACCGTTCCTCTCCCGATTTGAGTCCGACGCCGTAGTCGCGCACGGTCACCGCCACCGCGCCCTCGTCGCCGGCCAGGGTGACCCGCACCGGACGGGCCTCGCCGTGCTCGACCGCGTTGCCGACCAGGTTGCGCAGCACCCGCTCGACGCGGCGCGGATCGACCTCGGCGATCACCGGAGCGTCGGGCAGGCGCAGCTGGATCTCGACGCCGACCCGCTCGGCCAGCCCGCCCAGCCGCTCGGCGACCCGCTCGACGATCGGGACCAGGTCGGTGTGCTCGGCGTCGAGCGCGGCGAACCCGGCGTCGAACCGGCTGATCTCGAGCAGGTCGGTGAGCAGGCTCTCGAACCGGTCGAGCTCGGCCTGCAGCAGTTCGGCGCTGCGGGCCACCGCGGGGTCGAAGTCTTCACGCTCGGAGAAGATGAGATCGGCGGCCATGCGGACCGTGGTGAGAGGTGTGCGCAGCTCGTGCGAGACGTCGGAGGTGAACCGGCGCTGCAGCCGCGACATCTCCTCGAGCCGCACGATCTGCCGCTGGAGGTTGGCCGCCATCTGGTTGAACGCGGCCGCGAGCAGGGCCAGGTCGTCCTCGCCGTCGACCTTCATGCGCTGGTCGAGCAGGCCGGCCGACAGCCGCTGGGCGGTGCGCGCGGCGACCCGCACCGGGGTCACCACCAGGCGGGTGACCAGGCCGGCGACCACGCCGAGCAGGATCACCAGGGCGAGGCCGGTGACCAGCACGGTGGTGCGGATCTGGTTGGCCGCGCTGTCCTCGGTCGTCAGCGGCACCGCGTAGTAGAGCTCGAGGTGACCGAAGCTGGTCGGCACCGGGGAGCCGTAGACCAGGTATTTCGTGGACTGCCCGCCGACCTTGACGGTGCGGATCTGGTCGGCCACGTGGCCGTGGTCGTCGGCCCGGCCGGAACCGGCCACCGCGGCGATCAGGTCGGGCGTGATCAGGTCGGACGTGACCAGCCCGCTGGTCTCGGCGTCGGGCAGCGTCACCGGGCGCAGGCCACGGTAGTTGGTCGCGCGCAGCGAGAGGATCGAGCCGTCGGACTCACTCGGGTTGCCGTCGACCAGCTGGCTGACCGCGGTGTTCATGCTCGCGGGCAGCTTCGTGTCGTCGGTGCGCTGGAAGACCGTGAGCTGCTGCTCGGTGTAGTTGACCTTGTTGGTCATGGACGCGCGCACCTCGCCCTGCGCGCGGCCGAGCAGGATCTTGGCACTGCGGTCGGCGACGAACCAGCCGAACGCGCCCACCAGCACGCTGGAGGCGACCAGGGTGAGCGCGACGACCCGCAGCTGCAGGGACCGCCGCCAGGCGCGCCGGACCGGCGCGGAGAACCGCTCGAAGCGGCGCAGCCCGAACCGCCAGTAGCGCCGCACCACCCTCAGGGTGCGGCGCACCGGTAGCGGAAGCCAGGACGGAGCGCGCATCTCGCGGCAAGGTTAGCCGTTCGGGCGGCCTAGCCGGTGCCCGCCTTGTAGCCGACTCCCCGGACGGTAAGGATGATCTCGGGGCGTTCGGGGTCGGGCTCGATCTTGGCCCGCAGCCGCTGAACGTGCACGTTGACCAGACGGGTGTCGGCCGCGTGCCGGTAACCCCAGACCTGCTCGAGCAGCACCTCGCGGGTGAACACCTGGCGCGGCTTGCGGGCCAGGGCGACCAGCAGGTCGAACTCGAGCGGCGTCAGCTTCACCTCTTCGCCGTCGCGCGACACGGTGTGGGCCGGCACGTCGATGGTGATCTGGTTGCCGGGCGGCCCGATGGTCAGCATCTCGGGCGCGGCGTCCTCGCCCCGGCGCAGGCGGGCCCGCATGCGGGCGACCAGCTCCTTGGGCTTGAAGGGCTTGACCACGTAGTCGTCGGCGCCCGACTCGAGGCCGAGCACGACATCGACGGTGTCGCTCTTGGCGGTCAGCATCACGATCGGGATGCCCGACTCGGTGCGGATGGCCCGCGCCACGTCGATGCCGCTCATGCCGGGCAGCATCAGGTCGAGCAACACGATGTCGGGCCGGTTCTCGCGGAAGGCGGCCAGCGCACGCTCACCGTCGGCGACGAACGAGGGCAGGAATCCCTCGCTTCGCAGGACGATGCCGAGCATCTCGGCCAACGCTGGGTCGTCATCGACGACGAGTACCCGGGCTCTCATGCGGTCCAATATTGCACTGTCCTCCCGAACCCCGCTTCACCCGGGGGCGATCTTGCCCGCGAGCCTACGCGAAGAGGGCACTGCCCCAGAAGTCACCGGAGGTGGAAACCCCCGGTGGGCAGGCGTACAAACCGGATCCGACGTGTTCGATGTATTCGTTGAGCGCGTCGTTCTCGGCCAGTTTGCGTTGCAGCGGCACGAACTGATCGCGCGGATCCTTCTGATATGCGATGAAGAACAACCCGGCGTCCAGTTCGCCGGAATCGCTGAACATCCCGTCGGTATACGAATATCCACGCCGGAGAATGCGCAGCCCGCCGTTGTTCTCGTGCGCCGCCAGACGCATGTGCGCATCCATCGGGATCACCGGCTGACCACTGGAGTCCTTGGCCGCGAAATCGGGGTCGGAATGCTCCTGTCCCCCGGTCAGCGGAGCGCCGGCCACCTTCGTACGCCCGAAGACCGCCTCCTGGTCGGACAGATAGTCGCGGTCCCAGGCCTCGATCTTCATCCGGACCTTGCGCGCGACCAGGTAGCTGCCGCCCCGCATCCACGCCTGCTCGCCCTCGGAGCCGACCCACACGTGCTGGTCCATCAGGCCGGTGTCGGCGGTCTCGATGTTGCGGGTGCCGTCCTTGAAGCCCATCAGGTTGCGCGGCGTCTCCTCGGCCGCGCTCGTCGAGGCGGCCTTGCCGAAGCCGAGCTGGGACCAGCGCATGGTGACCGTGCCCCGGCCGAGCCGGGCCAGGTTGCGGATGGCGTGGAACGCCACCACCGGGTCGTCGGCGCAGGCCTGGATGCACAGGTCACCGTTGCTGCTCGCCGCGTCGATCTGGTCCTTGGGAAAGTGCGGCAGGTCGGCCAGGGCGGCCGGACGCTTGCCGGCGAGCCCGAACCGGCCGTCGAACAGCGACGGTCCGAACCCGATCGTGACCGTCAGGTTGCCCGGGGACAGCCCGACCGCCTCACCGGTGTCGGCCGGCGGCGCGGCCGGGGTGGTGCTGTCGCCGGGCACCATCTCGCCGGCGCACATCGCCGCCGCGGCGGCGGTCCAGGTCTTGAGCAGTTCCTCAAGCGCCGCGCGGTCGGTGGTGACGAGGTCGTACGCCGCGAACGCCAGCCGCTGCTGGGGTGGCGTAGCGATGCCGGCCTGCCGGGCGCCGTGGAACGTCACCCGGTCGTCCGGGGCCGGCGTGGCCTTCTCCGGTCCGGCGACGTGTCCCACCAGACCACCGACACCGGCACCGGCGACGGCCACGCCGCCGAGCAGAAATCCACGCCGGGAGGCATTCATCAGAGCGTGACCTTAGCTGCCACCTGGGACAGGGGCTCGGCGAGGGCGTCGACCTTCTGGGTCAGCACCTTGCGCTGGTCTTCCTTGACCGTCGTGTAGTCGACGTAGGTGTCGCCCCGCTTGAACGGCTTGATCGAGTCGAGCACCGAGGCGAACTGCTGCCGCACGGTCGAGGACAGCGTCGGGTCGATCTTCTCGAGAGCCGGCTGGAGCAGGCTGAAGGCTTCCTGGGCACCGGTCACGTTGGCCTCGAAGTCGGAGAGGTCGGTGTGGCTGTACCGGTCCTCCTCGCCCGTGATCTTGCTCGAGGCGACCTCGTTGAGGAGCTCGGTCGCGCCGTTGGCGAGCTGGGCGGGCTGGAACTTGACGGTCGCGACCAGCGTCTTCAGCTTGGCCACGTCCTGGTCGAGCTTGGTCGCGACCGGCGCCAGCCCCTTGGTCGACTTGTCCTCCCAGAGGCCCTTCTCGATGCGGTGGAAGCCGGTCCATTCGGCCGGGTTGTCGACGTCGTCGATGCGGGCGTCGAGGTCCGGGTCGAGGTCACCGAAGCTCTCCGCGACCGGCTCGACCTCCTCGTAGAAGTACCGGGCCGGGGCGTACGCCTTCTTGGCCGCGTCGAGGTTGTTGGACCGCACCGCGTCGGTGAAGGTCTTGGTGGCCGGGATCAGCTTGTCCACCTCGGCCGCCACGTACTGCTGGTATCTGGTGGTGGCGTCGGTCAGCGCGGTGCCCACGGCCGCGTCGGCCGAGCCGGCGGCCGCGCTGCCGCTGACCGTGAAGTCGACCTTCTCGGTCTTCGCGTTCGGGCAGTAGACCGTGTACTTGCCGGCGTCCAGCTTGAGGGAGAACGAGCCGGACAGGCCCGGGGTCAGGTTCTCCTTCTCACCCATGATCGTGTCCCCGCGAAGCAGTTCGGCCTCGGTGACCTTGGTGGCGGTGGTGTTCTTGATCTCGAAGTTGATCGGGCCCGCGGTCGCGGTGGCCGGCGAGGGCGTGCAGCCGTCGTCGGTGACGTTGATGGTCACCTTCGCCGCGCCCGGGGCGGCACTGTCCGACGTGGAGGAGGACTTGTCGTCCGCACAGGCGGCCACACCCGTCACGAGGACGAGCACGGGAAGGCTCCGCAGTGCGGTGCGCATGATTTTGGGCATGGTGAAGGCACTCCTTGTACGAACAGCAGGTGGCGAACTCAGACCGAGGCGTTGACCGACTGACGCTGAGCGACGGGACGGGACGGGCGGCGCCGCGGCCACGCCACGTAGGCGACGATCGGTACGGCGTAGACGAACCAGGCGATGGTCTCGGAGACCGTCGGCTTCGACTGGATGCCGAGCACGCCGGTGAGCAGCGACGACAGCACGGTGCCGGGCCGGACGAGCCAGGTCAGATCGGCGGCGGTGGAGTGACCCGCGGTGAGCCAGCCGGCCTCGAACGCGGTGTGCACGGCGGTCATCGCCAGCCCGGCCGCGACCAGGGCGAGCACCAGGCCGGTGATCTTGAAGAACCGGCCGAGGTTGAGGTGGACACCGCCGCGGTAGATGCCCCAGCCGAGGCCGACCGCGATGACGATGCCGATCAGCGCTCCGGCGGTCGCGCTGCCCGCGCTGCTGCTGTTCTGGATGACGGCGATCAGGAAGACCGCGGTCTCGAAACCCTCGCGGAGGACGGCCAGGAACGCCATCACGACCAGGGCCCGGGCCGAGCCGGCGGCCAGCGCCTCCGAGGCGGCGCCCTCCAGCTCCTTCTTCATGGTGCGGGCGTGCTTGGTCATCCAGAAGATCATGAAGGTGACCATGACCAGGGCGAACAGCCCGACGACGGTCTCCAGACCCTCCTGGGCCTTCTGCGGCAGCTCGCGGGAGAGCACGAAGAGCGCGATGCCGACGGCCAGGCAGAGCACGACCGCGGCGCCCACACCGGACCACACCTGCTTCAACGCATCACGGCGCCCGGCGTGGTTCAGGAACGCCGCGATGATCCCGACGATCAGTGAGGCCTCGAGACCCTCGCGGAGTCCGATCACCAGCGTGGGAATCACGCGTTCCTCCAAGGTAAAGCGAGGGTTCCCTAAGTTAGGTTCGCCATACCTTACGCAGACCGGCCGGACGTTCGTCAAGTTGCCGCCGTATCACTCCGGTCACAAGTAAGGGGCGACGTCACACGACGTCGCCCCTTATTCGGATCGGTGAAATCAGTGCCGGTCGAACTCTCCGGCCCGCACACCCGCGATGAAACCGGCCCAGTCGGACCGCTCGAAGGTGAGCACCGGACCGCTGACGTCCTTGGAGTCACGCACCAGTACGGAGACCGGTGCGTCGGCAACCTCGACGCAGTGTCCGGCGGCGCCGCTGCGCGTGCTCTTACGCCAGGTGAGGGTGGCGTCGTCCTGCATCGTCGTTCCCTTCGTTGACCGAAAAATGCAGGTCCCATTTCAGCTCAGAAAGCTGATCGACAGCGCAGACATTCCTCCCTTTCAGCGACGACCGTTCGGCTCTCTTCCGCCGACAATGCGCGTTCCCGCAGGTCATCGAGGGCGTCCTGGTAGACCTCGACCTCGTCGGGTGTCACCCGGAAGAGACCGCCCGTCAGCCCTTCGCTGTGCACCACGGGAGAGCGCGTACCCTCTTCGAACTCCAACACCATGAACGACTCGGTCTGGCCGGCGTGCGCGCCGGCCGAAAACGGCAGCACCAGAAGCTCGAGCCCGGGCCGGTGGCTGGCGTCGACCATCCGGGTCAGCTGACGGCACAGCACCTCGCGGCCGCCGACCTCCCGATAGAGGACGGCCTCGTCGACGATGAGCTGCAGCGACGGCGGCGGGTCGCGGGACAGCACGGCCTGACGGGCCATCCGCAGGGCCAGCCGGCGCTGAATCGTCTCGGTGTCGCCGATGTCGGCACCGACCTCGATCACGGCCCGCGCGTATTCGTCGGTCTGCAACAGACCCGGCACGATCTGGGCCTCCCACTCGCAGATCGCGATCGCGTCGGCCTCGAGCGCCACATATTCGTCGTAGGGGTCGGGGACCGACGACCGGTAAGGCGTCCACCAGGCCCGGACCCGGCTGCGACGAGCCAGGTCGCGGAGGCGGTCGCGGTCCTCCAGGCGTACGTCATAAGCCGTGAGAAGCCGATCGAGATCGGCCTCGGTGATGCCGGTGTGAGCCGTCTCGATCCGGCTCAATTTGGACTCTGACCATCCCAGAGCCGATGACACGTCGGCGCCCCGTCGGTCGCCACGGAGGCGGCGCAGCTCGGTGCCGAGCTCGCGCCGCGCCGTCGAAGTCGGCCTTGCCACGCTGACACCTTAACGGCGGCTCGGTCGCGGACTGCAACTTGCAGGACACGCTATGCACTTGCCTGCAGGTCAGGTGGCATGTCGTAATGAAAAGGACCAAGGGAGCAGGTGGCGGCAACCGCCGGTTCCGGGCCCCGCTCGCCCGCCGAGCGGGGCCCAATGCCCCGTAACGGTTGCGGCGCCCGGATGGGCACGCTTTCCAGATGTACGCGCGCAGGTCGCGCCCCGACCGCAGCGCGGGCCGTCCCGCCGTCACGTCACGCCGGCTCGCTTCCCGTGCCACGAGTGTCGTGCTCCGGCGTCGCACCCTCATGCCTCCCAGAATGGTTACGGTCGCCCGGCGGATGCGTTTCTTGCCGCATAGCGAACGGGGCGACAGGCCTAAGCCCGCCGCCCCGTTCATCCCCCCGGTTTGGTACCGCGCGCGTCCGTGGGACCCCCCGATCACCAATGACGCTGCGTGCATGTAGCTTCACACTCAGCACACATCGCTGTCAAGCTAATCCGCAGATTTCCTGATTTGCCGGTCCCGTTCGGGCACGAGCGTGCACAACCGCCCCACCTGCAACTATGCCCGCCCCCGCCGGGCCGGAATGGTCGGAACGGGGCCGGCACAGAATGGCTCGCGGGCACGCTACTGCACCCTTTCGCCATTCACGGGCGCCAAAAACCGGACATCGGCCGGGAAAACGCGATCCAAGTACGAAATCGCCAACAAAAAGCGAGAACCGTGCACGATCGCCCGCCCCGCCGAGCAAAAGCAGGCAGCCCCACGCGAACCGAGGTCCGCCCCTGCCGTCCCTCCCGAACTGTTCCGAAGCGCCCGAGCTTCCCGGGCCAAAGGCCGGGCGGCCCTCCCCATGAAGTCGAGCAGCCGGACCACGTTGCGGTCGCCGGGCTGGACGGCCACCTGCCGGCTCGAGCGGCGCCGTCGCGGCCGAGCGGTCCGGAGGCCCCACCCGGCCGACTCGGACGCCGCCTGAATCAAATCCCGGGCCGCCCAGTAATCGCGGCCCTTCGGGTGACCAGCCGCGCAGAGGACGGCGGCCTTGGCCGCCACCTCGGCCTGATAGATCGGGAGCACCACCGGAAGTCAGACACGAGCAGATCAAATCGCGGCCGCCCACCAGAGGCTCAGGCGCAAACCCAAACAAATCGCGGCCGCTCACCAGCGGCCAGATGCGGGCCGGATCAGGCCGGCCACCTGCCAGGGGGTGAGGCACGAGCCAGATCAAATGTCGGCCGCCCGCCAGCAGGCCAGGCCCGGCCGGATCAATGCCGACCACCCGCCAGCGCGCCACGTGCGGGCCGGATACAAATCCCGGGCGCCTGCCAGCGGGTCAGGCGCGAGCCCGATCAAATCCCGGCCGCCCACCAGCGGGCCAGGCCCGGCCGGATCGATGCCAGCCACCCGCCAGCGCGCCATGTGCGGGCCGGAGCAAATCGCGGCCGCCGCCGGCGAGTCGGGCGCGAGCGGGATCAAGTGCCGGCCGGCTGCTGGCGGGTCAGGTGCGGACGGCCGCTACGAAGGCGCGGCCGGCGCCCGCGAGCTTGATGTGGCCGGCCGAAGCCGGGGCGTAGGCGGCGCTGCCCGCCGGCACGTCGACCGGGGTGCCGTCGACGCTCTCGCCCACGAACAGGTCGCCCGCGACCGTGATGACGATTCGCGCGCCGTGGGCCGGCACCTCGGTCGGTGGGCGGGTGCCGTCGAGGTCCACGGCGTACAGGATGAAGTCGCGCACCGGGACCGCCCAGGTCTTCACCCCCGGCGCGACCGGCGTCGCCGGGAGGATCGGATCTTCCAGCACCTCGAAGACCAGGACCCGCAGCAGCTCGTCGACGTCGACCCGCTTCGGGGTGAGGCCGCCGCGCAGCACGTTGTCGCTGGCCGCCATCAGTTCGACGCCGGTGCCGCGCAGGTAGGCGTGCAGGTTGCCGGCCGGCATCCAGATCGCCTGGCCCGGCTGCAGCCGCACGTGGTTGAGCAGCAGCGCGACCAGCACGCCCGGGTCACCCGGGTAGTGGCCGGCCAGCCGCGCGGCCAGGTCGGCGTCGGGCGACGGCGCGGCCTCGGCCGCCTCGGTCACGGCCTCGACCATCGGCTTGCGGTCGGCGTCGGGCCAGGTGAGGAGGTCGCGCACGGCCGTACGCAGGTCGCCGGCCCGCAGCGCCCGCACGACCGGGGCCAGCGCCGGGATGCCGAGTGCCTCGATCGCCGCGGCCGACGTTTCCGGCGACCGGAACCCGCACAGCGCCTCGAACGGCGTGAGCGCGACCAGCATCTCCGGTTTGTGATAGGCGTCGGTGTAGTTCCTGGGCAGCGACGGGTCGGCCTGCTGCCGGGCGTAGGCCTGCTTGGCGTATTCGCTGTCGGGGTGGGCCTGCAGCGAGAGCGGGCTCTCGGCGGCGAGCACCTTCATCAGGTAGGGCAGCCGCGGGCCGAACTCGGCCGCGACTTCCGGGCCCAACTGGCCGGCCGGGTCGGAGGCGATGAGCGTGTCCAGCGTGATAGGGCCGTCGGGCCGGATCACGGTGGCCGGGTCGTCCGGGTGGGCGCCGAGCCACAGCTCAGCCTCGGGCTCCCGCGTCGGCGCCGGCCGGCCCTGCAGCTCGGCGATGGAGGTGCGGGAGCCCCAGGCGTACGGGCGGACGATGCCGGTCAGCGGATACACGCTCATATCGCGCAAAATATCAGCCGGCGCGCGCCCCAGACCGCCCCCACCCCGGAACTGGGTGGGGGCGAATTCAACCAGCCGGGTATGACAGTTTGCGGCGATCGTCCACAGCTCAGGCGTTGGCGGGAGCGGCGCCTTCCTCGATCTCGGCCTCCTGGCCGGGGTGGAAGATGTCGGGCTCGATGTAGATCACGCGGGCGATCGGGACCGCCTCGCGGATGCGGGTCTCGGTCTCGTCGATGTGGCGGGCCAGGTCATCGGCGCGCTCGGTGCGCGGGACGGCGATCTTGACTGCCACGAGGAGTTCTTCGGGGCCGAGGTGCAGCGTCTTCATGTGGATGATCCGCTCGATGCCCTCGCCGGCGAGGACCGCCTTTTCGATCTTGCGGACGTCTTCCGGGTTGGCGCCCTCGCCGATCAGCAGGCTCTTCGTCTCGGTCGCCAGGATCACCGCGATGACCACCAGGAGCAGGCCGATCGCGGCGGTGCCGATGCCGTCCCAGACGCCGTTGCCGGTGATCAGGGTCAGCACCACGCCGAACAGGGCCAGCACCAGGCCGACCAGGGCGCCGGAGTCTTCGAGCAGCACCACCGGGAGCTCGGGCGCCTTGGCCCGGCGCACGTAGTTGACCCACGAGGTCTTGCCGCGGGTGTGGTTGGACTCGCGGATCGCCGTCATGAACGAATAGCCCTCGAGGCCGGTCGCGATGACCAGCACGACCACCGGCACCCACTGCCACTCGTGGATCGCCTCGGGGTGCCTGATCTTGTGGTAGCCCTCGTAGAGCGCGAACAGGCCGCCGACGCTGAACAGCACGATCGAGACGATGAACGCGTAGATGTAGCGCTCGCGGCCATAGCCGAACGGGTGCTCGGGCGTCGCCTTCCTGCGCGACTGCTTGCCGCCGACCAGCAGCAGCAGCTGGTTGCCGGAGTCGGCCACCGAGTGGATCGCCTCGGCCAGCATCGACGACGAGCCGGTCAGCCCGGCCGCGATGAACTTGGTGACCGCGATGCCGAGGTTGGCCGACAGCGCGGCGATGATCGCCTTGGTGCCGCCCTCAGTGCTCATGCGGGAGCCCGGTCGCGCTCGTCGGGAAAAGGGCGGAAGTCACTGGATTCCCTCGGGCATCGGGTTGGACAGCTCCTTCATCTCGTTTATCGCCGGCACGGCCATCGGGTCGAGCCCGTGCGCCAATGCTAGATAGAGCGATGCGAAATCAGGAACCGCGGTCAGGGAGGCGAGCCGCTCGAGCGTCGAGGCACCCTCGGCGGTGAGCACGTCGCAGCGCACGCCACGCCGCTCGGCCAGGGTCTGCACGGCGTCGGCCCGGCGCTCCTCGACCGCGACCGGCTCGTCGGCGTCGTCCTCCGGGTTGAGCCCGCCGTCGCGGAAGATGACCAGCCGCAGGCGGGTGAGCTCGGACTCGTCGGCGTCGGGGTCGGCGAAGATGTCGCGCGACGTCTCGGCCAGGCCGCCGAAGACGCCGTCGAGCAGGCCGACCCGGCCGCGGCCGGCCTCGCCGAGCGCGCCCGCCATCACGGGGTAGCGCGCGTTGGCGGCCAGCGTGTCGGCGAACCGCCGAGCGGCGACGGTGGCCAGCGGCGACGAACCCCAGACGATCGGGATCGAGCCGGCCAGGCCGAGAGCGAGCGCCTTGGCCGGGTTGACGAACGAGTCGGCACCGGGGCGGCAGCGCTCGGCGTCGGCGTCGAGCCGGGTCGCGGTCTCGGCCAGATCGGCCTCGTTGACCTTGACCAGGCCGATCGCGCGGGCGGCCAGCAGCACCGGCACGGCCAGGCCCCAGAGGCTGGCCCGGGCCGGAGCACGGCGCGGCACCGGGATGAACGGCGCGCGGGCCCGCTCGGCCATCGCCTGCAGTTCGGTGTCGGGGTTGCCGATCGCGACCAGGCGGGCGCCGCGCCGGGCGGCCGCGTCGGCGGCGGCCAGGGCCTCGGGGCTGCGGCCGGAGGCCGAGACGGCGATGACCACGTCGGCCGCGCCGACCCAGCCGGGCACGCCGGCGCTGCGGTGCCCGATGATCGGCACCGGGCAGCGCGGGCCGGCCACGGTGGCCAGGATGTTGCCGGTCAGGCCGGCGGTGCCGATGCCGGCCACCACCACGGCTCGTGGGCGGCCCTCGTCGGCCAGCGCACTCAGGTCGGCCTCGGCGGCCAGCGCCGCCGACTCGCGCACCTGGGCGCCGGCTGACGCGGTGGCCCGCAGCATGCCGCCCGGGTCGCTGTCGAGCATCGCCTTCTCGTTGTCGAGCAGCGACTCGTCGACGATGCGGTGGCCGTGGACGCCGGTGACGCCGCCCTCCATCGGGTTGGCCATCAGGACGCCTCGGTGGGGCTCGCCGGCGGGCGGGCCTCGTCCAGCAGCAGGATCGGGATGTCGTCACGGACCTCGAAGACGCGCCCACACTCCGTACAGGTGAGGGTCTGCGCATCAGCGTCGTGGGTGAGGGGCGCGTGATGCGTGTCCGGACAGGCCAGGATGTCCAAGAGCTGTGGATCGAGGGCCACCGAACGGCTCCTTACGGGTATCGGAAGGGTGAGTCCACTGATCCTAGCCTCGGACGATGGCCAGCACTTCGTCGCGCAGGGCGGCCATCCGGTCGGGCTTGACCGCCTCGACGTTCAGGCGCAGCAGCGGCTCGGTGTTGGACGTCCGCAGGTTGAACCAGGAGCCGTCGGCGAGCCGCGCGGTCAGGCCGTCGAGCTGGTCGAAGTCGGCGTCGGGGAACGCGGCCCGCACCGCGGCCACACGGGACGGTGCATCGTCCACGGTCGAGTTGATCTCGCCGGAGGCCGAGTAGCGCTCGTATTCGGCGGCGAACTCCGACAGCGGCCGCTCCTGCCCGCCCAGCGCGGCCAGCACGTGCATCGCGGCCAGCATGCCGGTGTCGGCGAACCAGAAGTCGCGGAAGTAGTAGTGCGCCGAGTGCTCGCCGCCGAAGACCGCGTTGGTGCGGGCCATCTCGGCCTTGATGAACGAGTGCCCGACCCGGCTGCGGACCGGCTGACCGCCCTGCTCGGTGACGATCTCGGGGACGGCCGACGAGGTGATCAGGTTGTGGATGATCGTGCTGCCCGGGAACTTGGTCAGTTCGCGTACGGCAACGAGGGCGGTGATCGCCGAGGGCGACACCGCGTCGCCGTGCTCGTCGATCACGAAGCAGCGGTCGGCGTCGCCGTCGAAGGCGAGTCCGATGTCGGCGCCCTGGGCCCGGATGGCCTCCTGGAGGTCGACCAGGTTGGCCGGGTCGAGCGGGTTGGCCTCGTGGTTGGGGAAGGAGCCGTCGAGCTCGAAGTAGAGCGGCACGATCTCGAGCGGCAGGGCGGGCAGCACCTGGTCGCCGAGCACGGCCGGAACCGTGTAGCCGCCCATGCCGTTGCCCGCGTCGACGATCACCTTGAGCGGCCGGATGCCGGACAGGTCGACCAGCGACCGCAGGTGGGCCGCGTAGTCGGCGAGCAGGTCGCGCTGCTCGACCCGGGACGGGCCGTCGGCCTCGGCGTTGAGGTCGGAGAGCAGCTCCTCGGCGCGGCGGCGGACCACGGCCAGACCGCTGTCCTGCCCGACCGGCTTGGCCCCGGCCCGGCACAGCTTGATGCCGTTGTATTGCGCCGGGTTGTGGCTGGCGGTGAACATCGCGCCGGGCAGGCCGAGCGAGCCGGCCGCGTAGTACAGCTCGTCGGTCGAGCCCAGGCCGATGTTGATCACAGCCACCCCGGCCGAGTTGGCGCCCCGGGCGAAGGCGGCGGCCAGACCGGGACCGGACTCACGCATGTCGTGAGCGGTGACGATCCGGTCCGCGTCGTCGCCCGATTCGCGGAGCATCTCGACGAACGCGGTGCCCAGTGCCCGGGCCACCGTCTCGTTGAACTGCTCCGGAACCGTGCCGCGCACGTCGTACGCCTTCACGATCTTGGACAGATCAGACAATGCTCGCTCCTCAGCCAGGTGATTTCACGCCGAGACTAACGGAGCAGAGGCGGTCAAAGGGCCGCAACGGCATCGCGACAGGCCCGGTCAACCGCCCGGGTGGTCTCCGGCCGCCGATATCGCGGGGTCAGCACCTCGGGCCGCACTTGGAGGCCGTCGAAGCCGTCGAGCAGGGCGGCGAGCGGATGGCGAACCGTAGAACTTGTTAGTGAACGTGATGCGGGTCACGATGGGTGGGACTGGAGGTACGCCCATGCCCAACCCGTGGCTCGCCCTCGACCTCGGCACGGATCCCGCCGAGCGCATCCAGCAGGTGGGGCGCGCCCACGAAAGGTTCGTCACCGGGGCCGAGCCCGCCCCGGGCATGCGGCCGGTGGTCGCCGACTCGTGGAAGCGGTCGGCCGACGCCCTGCACACCGCCGACAGCACCGCCCCGATCGAGCTCTCCGACGGCGAGCTGGAGGCCTATCGGGCCGCCCATCCGCTGGCCCGGGTGCTGCCGATCTTCCGGGACCTGCTCGGCGGCCTGGCCGAGGACGGCGATCATCTGATGGCGGTCTGCGACGCCTACGGGCGGCTGCTGTGGGTCGAGGGCACGGCGCCGGTGCTGGCCGGCGCCGAGGAGATGAACTTCGTGCCCGGCGCCCGCTGGGACGAGGCGCACGCCGGCACCAACGCGCCCGGCACCGCGCTCGCCGTCGACCACCCGCTGCAGATCTTCGCCACCGAGCATTTCAGCCGCCCGGTGCAGCGCTGGACGTGCGCGGCCGCCCCGATCCACGACCCGGCGACCGGGCGGCTGCTCGGGGCGATCGACGTGACCGGCGGCGACCATCTGGCCAACCCGCACAGCCTGGCCCTGGTGCGGGCGACCGCGCTGGCCGCCGAGGCCTACCTGGGCAGTCACCGGACGTCGGCGTCGGCCGCCGGCACGGTGACCTCGCTCGGCCGGGACGAGGTGGTGCTCTGCTCCGGCGGGCGCCGGCTGCGCCTCGGTCGACGGCATTCGGAACTGCTCGTGCTGCTCCTGGCGCACCCGGAAGGGCGTACGGGAGATCAGTTGGCATTTGATCTTTATGCCGACGACCTCAATCCGGTGACCGTACGGGCCGAGCTGTCCCGTCTGCGCCGCACGCTCGGGCCGGACCTGCTCGATTCGCGGCCCTACCGGCTCCGGGTCGAGCTCGACGCCGACTTCGCGGCGGTCACCCGGCTGCTGGAGCACGGTCGCGTGGCCGAGGCGCTCGACGCGTACGCGGGACCGCTGCTGCCGTCCTCGGACGCGCCCGGCGTGGCCCGCCTGCGCCGGCTGATCGAGGGCCAGTTGCGCGGCGCGGTGCTGGCGAGCGGCGACCGCATCCTGATGCGCACCTGGCTGCACGCCCCGTACGGCGCCGACGACCTGCAGATGTGGGAGGGTTACGCCCGCCTGCTGCCGCCCGGCTCGCCGATCCGCCCGCTCGCCGAGGCCCGCATCCGGCAGCTGGCGATCGAGTACGGCGTTGCAACGTCCTTGCAACGTCGCTGAACGTAGCGTCGCCCGTACCCCGACAGAGGTACGGAGGCTGATCATGACCACTTATTCCCCGCCCGGCTCGGACGGCTCGATCGTCAGCTACCAGTCGCGCTACGACAACTACATCGGCGGCGAGTGGGTCCCGCCGGCCAAGGGTCAGTACTTCGAGAACCCCTCCCCGGTGACCGGCGAGACCTTCACCGAGATCGCCCGCGGCACCGCCGACGACGTCGACAAGGCGCTCGACGCGGCGCACGGCGCGGCCGACGCCTGGGGCCGCACCCCGGCCGCCGAGCGGGCCAACATCCTCAACAAGATCGCCGACCGGATGGAACAGAACCTCGAGAAGATCGCGGTCGCCGAGGCCTGGGAGAACGGCAAGCCGGTCCGCGAGACCCTGGCCGCCGACATCCCGCTCGCCATCGACCACTTCCGCTACTTCGCGGGCGCGATCCGGGCCCAGGAGGGTTCGGCCGGGGAGATCGACGACGACACCGTGGCGTACCACTTCCACGAGCCGCTCGGCGTGGTCGGCCAGATCATCCCCTGGAACTTCCCGATCCTGATGGCGACCTGGAAGCTCGCCCCGGCCCTGGCCGCCGGCAACGCGGTCGTGCTCAAGCCGGCCGAGCAGACCCCGGCCTCGATCCACTACTTGATGTCGCTGATCGGCGACCTGCTCCCGCCCGGCGTCCTCAACATCGTCAACGGTTTCGGCGTCGAGGCCGGCAAGCCACTGGCCTCGTCCAACCGGGTCGCGAAGGTCGCGTTCACCGGCGAGACCACGACCGGCCGCCTGATCATGCAGTACGCGTCCGAGAACCTGATCCCGGTCACGCTGGAGCTCGGCGGCAAGTCGCCGAACATCTTCTTCGAGGACGTCAACCGCCTCGAGGACGACTTCCAGGACAAGGCGCTCGAGGGCTTCGCGATGTTCGCGCTCAACCAGGGCGAGGTCTGCACCTGCCCGTCCCGCGCCCTCATCCAGCAGAGCATCTACCAGGACTTCCTGGCCGCCGGCGTGAAGCGGGTCGAGAACCTGAAGCAGGGCAACCCGCTCGACACCGACACCCAGGTCGGCGCCCAGGCGTCCAACGACCAGCTCGAGAAGATCCTGTCCTACCTGGACATCGGCCGGCAGGAGGGCGCCAAGGCGCTGACCGGCGGGGCGCGGGCCGACCTGGGCGGCAACCTGTCCGGCGGCTACTACGTGCAGCCGACGATCTTCGAGGGCAACAACTCGATGCGGATCTTCCAGGAGGAGATCTTCGGGCCGGTGCTGTCGGTGACGTCGTTCGCCGACTACGCCGACGCGATCAAGGTCGCCAACGACACCCTGTACGGCCTGGGCGCCGGCGTGTGGACGCGGGACATCAACCAGGCGTACCGGGCCGGGCGCGCGATCAAGGCCGGTCGGGTGTGGACGAACTGCTACCACCAATATCCGGCGCACGCCGCGTTCGGTGGCTACAAGCAGTCCGGCATCGGCCGCGAGAACCACAAGATGATGCTCGACCACTACCAGCAGACCAAGAACCTCCTGGTCAGCTACTCCCCCAAGGCGATGGGCTTCTTCTAGGCCATGGTTACCCGAGTAGATGTGACGCCCGCGGCGGCCGGCATGATGCGGCAGCTGCGGGACCAGCACGGTCCGCTGATGTTCCACCAGTCGGGCGGCTGCTGCGACGGCAGCTCGCCGATGTGCTACCTGGAGGGCGAGTTCCGGACCGGCAAATCCGACGTGCTGCTCGAGTCCCTGCGCATCGAGGGGGTCCCCGAGCCGATCACGTTCTGGATGTCGGCCTCGCAGTTCGAACTCTGGAGGCACACCCACCTGACGGTGGACGTGGTCCCCGGGCGCGGCGCCGGCTTCTCGCTGGAGGCGCCCGAGGGCGTACGTTTCTTGATCCGTTCCCGTCTGCTCACATCGGACGAGTTGGCGGAATTGTCCGCCTGAGCGGACGGAAGAACGCCGCGGCGCGTAAGCGTCGCGGCGTTTCCGTGGGACTTTGTCCGTCAGATGTTCCCGAGCTCGGCAAGAGTGGTTTTTGGGTCCCGAAAGCGTGCCGTTCCGGGCCCGGCCACCGGTGAGGGGGCTTCCGAAGGAGCAAAGTCGTCCTCCTCGGACGAACTGGGGAGGGTCAGATGCGCTTGTCGCGCTCGAAGAAGGCGGTGCTGGTCGGCACGGCGCTGCTGACGATCGGCGTGGCCGGCCGGGCGGCGGCCGGGGAGGCGCCACATCGGCACACCACGGCGGCACCGACCTTCGAGACGCCGTCGCCGGCGCCCTCGCATGCCGTCCGGCCGAAAAAGAAAACCGCGGCTCACACGGTCGCGGCGCACGCTCCGGCGGCACCCGAGCTGGGGAAGAAGACCGGCGGCCCGGCGGGCAGCCACCTTTCCACCGGTACGTCCGCGGTAGCGCTCACCTTCGACGACGGCCCCGACCCGGTGCAGACCCCGCGGATGCTGAAGTTGCTCGCCCAGCAGCACGTCCACGCCACGTTCTGCCTGATCGGAAAGAACGTGCGGCGGCACCCCGAGCTGGTCCGCCAGATCGTGGCCGGCGGCAACACGCTGTGCAACCACACGTGGAGCCACAGCCTGACCATCGGCAAGCAGCCGGCCGCCCGGATCCAGGCCGACCTGCGGCGCACCAACGACGCGATCCACCAGGCCGACCCCAAGGCCAAGATCGAGTATTTCCGCGCCCCGGGCGGCAACTTCACGCCCCGCCTGGTGGCGACGGCCAAGTCACTGGGCATGACCTCGGTCTATTGGAAGGTCGACCCGCGCGACTGGGATCACCCGAAGGGCGAGTCGGACGCCGCCCACAGGGCCCGCGTCATCAGCACGGTCGAGAAACACGTCGGCAAGGGCGCGATCATCCTGTCCCACGACTACAACCAGCCCGACACGATCGCCGCCTACCGCAGCCTGATTCCCTGGCTCCGCCACCGATACCGGCTGGTCGCCCTTCCCGTCTGAGGGGTCAGTGGGAAGGCGGGATGACCCGAAGGTGACCGCGGCGGCCGGTCTGGTGGCCCGGAAGGTGGTCGTCACCGTCGGTGCGCGGGGGTGGCGCGATCGGCGGGCGGGCCGCCTCACGGACGGCGTCGGCCAGAGCGACCAGGTCGTCGGTGGTGGGCGGGGGCGGGGCGAAATCGCCGTCGTGGCGGACCAGTTCCCAGCCTCGGGGGGCGGTGAGGCTGCGGGCGTGGGGCTCACACAGGTCGTACGTATGGGGTTCGGCGAACGCCGCGAGGGGGCCGACGACGGCCGTCGAGTCGTTGTAGACGTAGGTCAAAGTGGCGACCGCCTGTCGGGGACAGCCGTTCCGGGAGCAGCGCCGTGGTGACCTCACGGCGGCACGTTATCTCTCCCGCGCCTCGCGTGCGTGCCGTTGCACCGCGACACGCCGACCCGCGATTGCATCACGATTCGGTCATGGGCGCCCGACACGCCGACTCCATGGGACGAATTAGCCGGTCGGACACGCGGCGGAACCCGCCTGAGCACGATGATCGGTCCCTAGGGACTAGTCTTGCCGAGTGACCACCAGCTCCGAGCGCCGCCGCAGCGAGCCGGGCCGCCCGGAACAGGCCAGGCTCGCCCGCAAGTCCGGGCCCGGTCATCCGGCCCGGCGCGACCGGCACGGGCGCGGCCTGCGGGGCCGCCTGGTGCCGGCGACGGTGCCGCTCGCCCGCACCAAGGCCGAGATCTTCGACGACCTGGTGCTGGACACGGTCGAGGGCCTCGAGCGGCGCTATGCCAAGGAGCTGGCCGGCGTCGAGTTCGCGGTCGAGGACGTGCCGCCCGAGCTGAATGTCTACGACTCCGACGTGCTCGAGGACGGCGAGGTGCCGCTGGCCCGTCTGCTGCCCGGGCGACCCGGCCGGCAGGAGCTCCCCCCACGGATCGTGCTCTACCGGCGGCCGCTGGAATTCCGGGCGATGGACCGCGAAGACCTCGCCGACCTCGTCCACGACGTGATCATCGAGCAGGTCGCCAACCTGCTCGGAGTGGATCCCGACGAGTTGAGTTAGCTGTGCTTGTGCGCTCGACCGCGCGTGCGCCGCTGGGAGTTGATGAGTTCGTGCTGCCTTCGACGACGGCTTCGCCGGCGGCGAACGAAGCCCCAACTCATCAACGCGGCAACGCGCTCCTCGCTAGGCGACCCGGCGCTTGAGCTTGCGGCGTTCGCGCTCGGACAGTCCACCCCAGATGCCGAAACGTTCGTCGTGGCCCAGCGCGTATTCCAGGCAATCCCCCTTGACCTCGCACCGGCCGCAGATGCGCTTCGCCTCGCGCGTCGACCCGCCCTTTTCGGGAAAGAAAGCTTCCGGATCAGTCTGCGAACACAGCGCCCGCTCCTGCCACTCGGGCGCGTCCCCGAGCAGGTCTACCCCTTCAACCTGCGCTTCCATCGGCGTGCCTCCCAATTCCTCGCGCCGGCAGTGACACCGACGCTGACCCCCCACGCACGCGGCGTGTTTTTTGTGGGCGGAGGCGATTGCGCTGCATCTCCATCCCACAACCCCACCGAAATTACACGCGTGTAAGACGTGCGTCGTCAAGCCGAACCTGATAAATAGGCCCGTTTCCCCGGCACGCCTGAGGCGCAACGTGGTCCCGTTCCTGCCCTATCTGTCAGGAGCGCCGGTAGGTAACGCTCACCCACCGTCGCACGTCCAATTTAACCCGATTTGTGACCTTGGCGCAGCCGGTGCCCCAGCTCATGTGACACAAGACGCAAACACGACAGACGAGGACGGCCAGGCAGTGATAGCCCGGCCGCCCTTCAGTCAAACGTGATCAGCCAAGAAAAGATCAACGGCGTCCGTACACGGTGGTGCGTTCGACGGCCGGACGACCGGCGCCGGCCGCGAGTTCCTTGAGCTCAGCGACCGTACGCGCGGAACCGTGCTCGGATCCCGCCATGCGGGAGATGGTCTCCTCCATCAGCGTGCCGCCGAGGTCGTTGCACCCGCCGTTGAGCATCGCCCGCGTGCCCTCGTCGCCGAGTTTCACCCACGAGCACTGGATGTTGTTGATGCGGCCGTGCAGCAGGACGCGGGACATCGCGTGCACGACCCGGTTCTCCCGCCAGGTCGGGCCCGGGCGCGCGATGCCGGCCAGATAGATCGGCGCGTTGGTGTGGATGAACGGCAACGCCACGAACTCGGTGAACCCGCCGGTCTTGTCCTGGATGCCGGCCAGCACCCGGAAATGGCCGAGCCAGTGCCGCGGGTGGTCGACGTGGCCGTACATCATCGTCGAGCTCGACCGGATGCCCACCTCGTGGGCCGTGCTGACCACCTCGACCCAGGTCGCGGTCGGCAGCTTGCCCTTGGTCAGCACCCAGCGCACGTCGTCGTCGAGGATCTCGGCCGCCGTGCCCGGGATCGTGTCGAGCCCGGCCTCCTTCAGCCGGGTCAGCCACTCGCGGACCGGAACACCGGCCTTCGACGCGCCGGTCACGATCTCCATCGGCGAGTAGGCGTGCACGTGCATGCCGGGCACCCGCTCCTTGATCGCGCGCACCAGGTCGGCATAGGCCGTGACCGGCATCTTGGGGTCGATGCCGCCCTGCATGCAGACCTCGGAGGCGCCGTCGGCCCAGGCCTGCTCGGCCCGGTCGGCGACCTGGTCGACCGAGAGGCGATAGGCGTCGGCGTCCTTCTCCCGCTGGGCGAACGCGCAGAACCGGCAGCCCACATAACAGACGTTCGAGAAGTTGATGTTGCGGTTGACGACGTACGTGATGTCGTCGCCGTTGACCTCCTTGCGCAGGTCGTCGGCGATGCGGGTCAACTCGTCGAGCGCCGAGCCGTCGGCGTTGAACAGGGCCATCGCCTTGTCCTCATGCTCCGGCAGCAGCAGCGCGGCCGGATCTTCGGCCGCCAGCTTCAGCCCGGCGAGCACATCGGTCGGCGTGGTCCGGCCGGTGTCGCTCTTGATGTGCGCGGCGACCTCGTTCCAGTCGCCGTAGACGTCGTTGAAGTCGGACCGCCGGTCGTCCGTGCGGCCGGTCGTGTCGATCGTGGCGAACAGGTCGGTGCGACCGGTGCCGAACACGTCGTCCGGCTCCTGCCACGGCCGGCCCTCGACCACCGCGTCCTCACGGGCCAGGCCGTCGTCGCCGGCCAGCGCCGCCACGTGGGCGGCCACCCGCGGGTCGAGCCAGCCCTCGGACGCCCGGCGCACGAACTCCGGATAGATCGTCAGGCGCTCGCGCAGCGTGAAGCCCGACTCGGCCGACTTCTCCCGCAGCAGATCGATCTGCGGCCACGGCCGCTCCGGGTTGACGTGGTCGGGCGTCACCGGCGAGACGCCGCCCCAGTCGTCGATGCCGGCCCGCAGCAACAGGCTGAACTCGGCGTCGATCAGGTTGGGCGGGGCCTGGATGCGGGCCCGCGGACCCATCAGAACACGGCCGACGGCCACGGTCGCGGCCAGCTCGTGCAGCTCGGCGTCGGGCATCCCGCGCATCGCCGTGTCGGGCTTCGCCCGGAAGTTCTGGATGATCACTTCCTGGACATGGCCGTATTCGCGGGCGGTGCGGCGCATCGCGAACAGCGAGTCGACGCGCTCGGCGCGGGTCTCGCCGATGCCGATGAGGATGCCGGTCGTGAACGGGATCCCGACCCGGCCCGCGTCGTCGAGGACACGCAGGCGAACCGCCGGATCCTTGTCGGGCGAGCCGAAATGCGGACCGCCCGGCTCCGAGAACAGACGGGTCGCGGTCGTCTCCAGCATCATGCCCATGCTCGGCGCGACCGGCTTGAGACGCTGCATCTCGGCCCAGCTCATCACGCCCGGATTGAGGTGCGGCAGCAGGCCGGTCTCCTCGAGCACGGCGATCGCGCACGCGCGCACATAGTCGAGCGTCGAGTCGTAGCCACGCTCGTCGAGCCACTGCCGGGCCGCCGGCCAGCGCTCCTCCGGGCGGTCGCCGAGCGTGAACAGGGCCTCCTTGCAGCCCTGGGCGGCGCCCTCGCGGGCGATCGCGAGCACCTCGTCACGCTCCAGGAACGCGGCCGGAAGCCGGTGCGGCACGGTCGCGAACGTGCAGTAGTGGCAGCGGTCCCGGCACAGCCGGGTGAGCGGGATGAAGACCTTGCGGGAATAGGTGACGACGCCCGGCCGCCCCGCCTCACGCAGGCCGGCATCGCGGATGTTGCCGGCGATCCCCAGTAGTTCGTCGAGCCAGGGGCCGCGGGCGCCGAGCAGCGCGGCGGCCTCGTCGGCATCGATCGCTTTGCCGTCGGCGGCCCGGCGCAGCGCCCGGCGAATGCTCGCCTCGGTCGGCTGCGATTCCAAGTTGACCTCTACCACGCAAGCAGCCTAGGCCGGAATCTCGATGGCTGCCGACGCCCTCGCAGTGTCCTGGGACACCAACGCCCGGAAGAGGTGATCCCTCTCCCGGGCGCGGCTCGATGTGATCAGCGGAAATCAGCTGCGTGGCGGGTCGGGCTCGGCGGGCCCGAAGCCGGGCCGCGGTTCGTCGAGCTTCTCCGTACGGTCGTCCGCCGGCTGCTGCGGGACCACCTGGGTGGGCTCGCTGAACGGGGGCGCGGCCGGGCTTCCGTGCGGTTGCAGCGGCATCGGCGGCTGATTCCAGGACGGGGCCGGCGTGGCATCCGGGTAGGCCGGGCCGCTCTGGAACGGCGGCGCACTCTGGGGCGGGGCTTGGAAGGGCGGCGCGCTCTGCGGCATGCCCTGCGGCTGGCCCTGGAACGGCGGGGCGCTCTGCGGCGTGCCCTGCGGCTGGCCCTGGAACGGCGGGGCGCCCTGGAACGGCGGCGCACCCGGGGGCGTCGGTTGCCCGTACGTCGTCGGACCGTAGCCGCCGGGAGGCGGCGGCGGACCCGGGTGGCCGGGTGGCGGCGGCCCGAAGCCCGGCTGGCCCGGGAAAACGCCCGGGTTGAACGGCGGCTGCTGGCCATAGACACCGGGCGCGGGGCGCGGCGGCTTGGGCGCGGTGTAGAGCCGCTGCCAGATCAGGAAGACCGCGTAGCCCGCGACCGCGAGCACCGCCAGCCAGCCGAGACGCACGAGCAGGCCCATGAACGCCGCCCGGGCCCCGGCGTCGGCGGCCAGGTTGATCAAGCCGACCAGCAGCCCGAAGAAGACGCCGAAGAAGGCGGCCACCGCGTATTCGATCAGGGCGGTCAGCACGACCAGGCGCGCCTTCGGGTGACGCGGCTGCACCAGCAGGGCAAGGAGAACCGCGGCGATCGGGAAGGCGACGGTCGGCAGATTGACGAACTCGCCGAAGCTCGCCTCAGTGCGGCCACCGAACTGGTCGGAGCCGTCCGGGATCAGATCGACGATCGCCACCAGGAGCCAGATGCCGGTGGCACCGAGCAGGGCATAGGTCGCGAGATCGCGCAGCGGGCGCAGGATCTGCCCGACGGGCGTGCTCTCCGGGGGGCTGCTCACTGTTTCTCCCTACGGGCGTCTTTCGGATCTTTCGGGTCGGCCCAGCGTAGACCGATGTGGCACGCGGCACCGATACCCACCGGCGCGTTCTGTCATACCTGTGCGGGAGGATGGGTGGCATGCGGATCGTGGTCCTCACCGGCGGCATCGGCGGTGCGAAATTCCTGGTCGGGGTGCGCGCGCGGGCCCGAGCTATCGGCGCCGACGTCACGGCGGTGGTCAACGTCGGTGACGACGTGCGCATGCACGGCCTGCAGATCTGCCCCGACCTCGACAGTGTGATGTACACGCTGGGCGGCGCCCACGACCCCGAGCGGGGCTGGGGCCGGGTCGGCGAGACCTGGGTGGTCAAGGAGGAACTCGCCGCCTACGGCGCCGAGCCGTCGTGGTTCGGCCTGGGCGACAAGGACACGGCCACCCATCTCGTACGCACGCAGATGCTCACCGCCGGCTACCCGCTGTCGGCCGTGACCGCCGCGCTGTGCGACCGGTGGAAGCCGGGCGTGACCATGCTGCCGTCGACCGACGACCGGCTCGAGACCCACGTGGTGGTCGACCTCGACGGCGAGCGCAAGGCGATCCACTTCCAGGAGTGGTGGGTGCGCTACCGCAGCGCCCTGCCGACCCACCGGTTCGTCTTCGTCGGCGCCGACGCGGCCAAGCCGGCCCCCGGCGTGCTCGAGGCCATCGCGGCGGCCGACGTCGTGCTGATCGCCCCCAGCAACCCGGTCGTCAGCATCGCCCCGATCCTGGCCGTCGCCGAGGTGCGCGACGCGATCGCCGGGGGCCCGGCCCCGGTCATCGGCGTCTCCCCGATCATCGGTGGCTCCCCGGTGCGCGGCATGGCCGACAAGTGCCTGGCCACGGTCGGGGTCGAGGTCACCGCGGCCGGCGTGGGAGGGCTCTACGGCGCCCGCTCCGACGGCGGCCTGCTCGACGGCTGGCTGGTCGACTCGTCCGATTCCTCCGCGACGGTGCCCGGCGTCCCCACGCAGGCGGTGCCGCTGTGGATGAGCAGCGAGGCCGCGACCGCGCAGATGGTCGCCGACGCCCTGGCCTTGGCCGGACTCGCCTGACCGAGGTGGGGCCGCGTGGTCCCCGCCCGGACACCGGGCTAGCTTGGGCACGACTCGTTGAAGGGGCAGAGCGGTGACTGACGGGCTCGAAATCCGGCCGGTGCGGGGCATCGGCGACATCACGGCCGGCGACGACCTGGCGTCGCAGATCGCGGACGCCGCGCCGTGGCTGGCCGACGGCGACGTGCTGGTCGTCACCAGCAAGATCGTGTCGAAGGCCGAGGGACGCCTGGTCGAGGTTCCGGCCGACGGCCCCGAGCGCGAGGAGGCCCGGGCCGCGGCGCTGGTCTCCGAGACGGCCCGGGTGGTCGCCCAGCGCGGGCCGACCACGATCGTCCAGACCCACCACGGCTTCGTGATGGCGGCGGCCGGCATCGATGCCTCCAACGTGGACAAAACCCATCTGGTGCTGCTGCCGGTCGACCCCGACGAGTCGGCCCGCAAACTGCGCGCCGACTTCAAGGCCCGCGGCCTCGGCGTGTCCGTCATCGTCTCCGACACGATGGGCCGCACCTGGCGCAACGGGCTGACCGACGTGGCCCTGGGCGCGGCCGGCATCGAACCGTTCCGCGACCACCGCGGCGAAACGGACCCTTACGGCAACGAACTGCAGATCACCCAGATGGCCATAATCGACGAGCTGGCCGCGGCCGGCGAACTGGTCAAGGGCAAATGCGACCAGGTGCCGGTGGCGGTCGTCCGCGGCCTGGGCACCCCGTCCTCCGACGGCGCCGGCGCGGTCGCCCTGCTCCGCGACGCCGAGAGCGACATGTTCAGCCTGGGCACCGCCGAGGCGCGGGCGGCCGGCCTGCGCGACGCGGCCGTCCTGCCCGACGGCTCCCAGCTGGCCCTGCCGGGCACCGCGGTCGACCCGGCGGCGGTCTCCCGCGCCCTGTCGACGGTGGCCGAGCTGCTGGCCCACGGCACCGAGGTGACCCCGGCCGAGGTCTTCCCGGGCAACGGCGCCACGGCCGCCCTGCACGTGGCCTGCCCGGGCAACTCCCCGGCCGCCTTCATGCGGCTGGGCGCCGACGTCCATCGGCTGCGGGTCGCCCTGGCCGCCGAGGGCATCCCGTCGGTCCCGCTCCCCCACGACGACGGCGTCCGCCTCGACCTGTCCGGCTCCTGACGTGACGCCCGCCGACTTGTGGCGCCCAGCCGAACGCGGCGGGGATCCGGGGGAACTCGCACCTCGCGATCGGTCGCTAAACGGGGGCAGGGAGAATGCTGAGCGTGCTGTATGACGACGCGGTGGCGGTGCTGAGCCGGTGGGAAGCGACCTCGCCGGAGGCCGACCTTGCCCGGAAGCAGACGGTGGAACTGCTCGAGGCCGGGCCGGTGGCGATGACCCGGGCGCACCGGGCCGGGCACGTCACGGCCAGCGCGCTCATCGTGGGCGCCGACCGGCGGGTGCTGCTGTGCCTGCACGGGCGGCTGCGGATGTGGATGCAGCTCGGTGGGCACTGCGAGGAGTCGGATGGGTCGCTGGCGGCGGCCGCGCTGCGGGAGGCGACCGAGGAATCGGGCATTCCCGGGCTGGTCCTCGACCCTGATCCGATCGACGTCGACATCCACCCGGTGCGGTGCGCGCCGGCCGAAGGGCGGCCGGCCGAGCCGTCGTTCCACTATGACGTGCGCTTCCTGATCCACGCGCCGGCGGGGGCCCGCGAGCAGATCAGCGACGAGTCGGAGGCGCTGGCCTGGTTCGCCGGTGACGACCTGCCCAGCCCGCTCGCGCCGTCCACGGCCCGGCAGATCGCGCCCGCCCTCGGCCGCTTCGCCTGACGACAGCGGAGCGTTCACCAAGCCCGCCGGCCTCATCGAGGCCGCCCGAGTTCAGCCCGCCGAGCTTCACCAGGGCCGCCGCGTTTCACAAGGCCCGCGGAGCTTCACCAGGCCCGCCGCGTTTCATCAGGGCCGCCGAGCTTCACCAAGCCCGCCGAGCTTCACCAAGCCCGCCCGAGTTCCACCAGGGGCGCCGGGCTTCACCCACCCCAGCCGAGCTCAGCCAAGCCCACCGGGCTTCACCCACCCCCCAGCCGAGTTCCACAGAGGCCGGCCGAATTGGCCAGGGCGGCCCGAACTCGCCCGCGACCGCCCGAGTTTGCCAGGGCGGCTGGGTCTTCACCGGTGCGCCGGGTTTACCAGGTTCGCCAGGGGTCGGTCAGCTCGTGGCGGGGCAGGTGGTGGCGGGTGCAGAAGGCGTCCAGGTCGGCCGCGGAGTCGGCGAGGGTCTGCTCGATGTAGCCGCAGAGCAGGTCGCGTTCGGCGGTGGCGATCGCGGCGTGGGTGTGGTCGTCGTTGAGGGTGTTCAAGGCGGTGACCACGTCCCTGATGGCAACGGTGAGCTCGTCGTCGGGGGTGGCCGGGGTCAGGGTGCGGACGGCGCGTTCGAAGGTGTCGAAGATGGCGTCGTAGCGGTGGAGCAGGCCGGGCGGGAAGAGGCGCGCCGTAATCTCGTCGGTTTCGGCCAGGGCGCGCCACTCGGCGGTCGGGCGACGGGCCATGATCAGGGCTCCTCATCGGGCGGAGGCCGGCGGCATCCGCTCCATTCAGGACCTGCACCTCGCCCGGCGATCACGCGACTGCGGGGCGACGTCAAGGTGGCGGCTGGCCACGCCGGTCTGCTGATCACGCGACTATGGGGGCGACGTCAGAGTGGCGGCTGAGCCGCTCAGCTTCGCGTGATCGGGCGGGCCGGACCGAGACGCTAGATGTAGCCCAGCTCGCCCGAGTCTTTCAGGGCGTCGACCAGCGACTTGACCTCCTGGGCGCGTTCGCGCGGGCACACCAGGACGGCGTCGGGGGTGTCGACGATGATCAGGTCGCGGACGCCGAGCGCGGCGACCAGGCGGCCCGGGGTCGGGACGACGACCAGGTTTTCGGCCTCGCGGAGGAGGACGCCGGGCTTGGTCTCCGGGTCCTGGCCGACGATCACGTTGCCCTGGGGGTCGGCGGCCAGGACCTCGCCGAGGGTGTGGAAGTCACCGACGTCGTTCCAGCCGAAGTCGCCGGGGACGGTCGAGACCCGGCCGACGACGGCCGCGCCCTCCATCACCGCGTAGTCGACCGAGATGCGGGGCAGGGTCGGCCAGACCTCGCCGAGCACCTCCTCGCGGGCGGCCGAATCCCAGGCCTGGGCGATGCGGGAGATGCCGGCCGCCAGCTGCGGCTGCTGCCGGGCCAGTTCGGCCAGGAAGACGTCGACCCGCCAGACGAACATGCCGGCGTTCCACAGGTAGTTGCCGGACTTCACGTAGCTCTCGGCCACGTCGTAGGACGGCTTCTCCTTGAACTCCTCGACCCGCATGATCGGGCCGTCGCCGCGGGTGCCGCCGCACTGCAGGTAGCCGTACCCCGTTTCGGGGCGGGTCGGCGTGATGCCGAGGGTCATCAGCTGGCCCTGGCGGGCGCCCTCGATGGCCGTGCGGATGACCTCGGTGAACTGGTTTTTCTCGCCGATCAGGTGGTCGGAGGCGAACGAGCCCATGATCCCCTCGGGGTCGCGCCGGGCGATGACCGCGGCGGCCAGCGCGATGGCCGCGCAGGAGTCGCGGGGCGACGGCTCGACCAGGACGTTTTCCTCGGGGACCGTGGTGAGTTGACGGGAGACCGCGGCCGCGTGGGCCACGCCGGTGACCACGAAGATGCGCTCCGGCGAGGCCAGCTGGTCGAGTCGCCCGACGGTGGCCTGCAGCAGGGAGGCGTCGGTGCCGGTCAGCGGGTGCAGGAACTTGGGGTGACCGGCCCGGGAGAGCGGCCACAGTCGGGTTCCGGTGCCGCCGGCGAGCACGACGCCGTACAGAGCACCCTGGTCGTCAGTCATGCGCACAGAGTGTAGTGGCTCAGGCCGTCACAACCCGTTTCCACGTCGTGACATGCACTTCCGCGCTTGACGCCCACGCGAACTCCTTGGCCCGCTCGAATCCGGCTTTGGCCAGGGTTGCCCGGCGTTGCTCGTCGTGGAGCAGGTCGGCCAGATCGGAGGCGATGCGGTCGGGGTCTTCAGTCGTATAGGCGACAGCGTCACCGCCGACCTCGGGCAGGGACAGCCGGGGGGTGGTGAGCACCGGCGTGCCACAGGCCATCGCCTCGAGGATCGGCAGGCCGAAACCCTCGCCGAACGACGGATAGCAGGCCACCAGGGCGCCGCCGAGGAAACCGGGCAGATCCGCGTACCTCAGATAGCCGGGACGCAGCAAGCGCAAGTGAGACGGCACCTCGCCGACCGCCCGGTCGATCTCGTCGTCGTGGCCCTGGCCACCGGCGAGAACGAGCGCCGGCGGGTGCGGCCAGTCGGCGACGGCCCGAGCCCAGCCCCGGATGAGGTTGGGAACGTTTTTCCGGGGTTCCTTGGCGCCGAGGAAGGCCACATAGCCCGAGTCGCCGAGGCCGAGGCGGGCCCGGACGCGGGCCTTCTCCTCCTCGCTCGGCATGTGGAACGCGGCGTGGTCGACGCCGTGGTAGGCCACGTCGATGCGGGTCGGGTCGGCGTCGAGCAGGCGGATCAGTTCGTCGCGGGTGGCCTTGCTGGGCACGATCACCCGGGCCGCCCGGCGCAGCGACGTCTTGATGGCGCTGCGGAAGAACGTGCGCTTGGTGTTGTCGTAGTGCTCCGGCTCGGTGAAGAACGTCGCGTCGTGCACGGTCACCGTCACCGGGCAGCCGGCGCGCAGCGGGCACGTGTAGAACGGCGAGTGCAGCACCTGGGCGCCGACCTGCTGGGCCAGCAGCGGCAGCCCGGTCTGCTCCCAGGCGAGCCGGGCCGGGCGGTGCGCGACGGCCGCGGGGCCGGCGATCACCTCGGCTTGGCTGAGCATGCGGCTGTAACGCTCCGCATCCGAACGCTGGGCCACGACGACCAGATCGACCCGCTCGGGGTCCAGATCTCCCAGGGCGCCGAGGAGCCCGTCGACATATCTGCCGACGCCTCCTCGGTCTGCGGGGACGCTGGTGGCGTCGACTAGCACTCGCGGGGGGCGACCGGCGGTCACGAGGCAACTCCCAAAGAGGTTGTAATTCAGACCACTGGCAAGACTACGCCCGCAATGCATCGCGCATGTCACCGCGACACCGCGGAGTTGTCAGCGTTTCCCGGATCTGCGGATGTCATCCATCGGACGTTCAGTAATAGCTACACAGAGTGACAAGATTATCGTGAATCACGTGGAATCAACGATCTCTCGGACGCTCGCCTCGGCCGTGCGGCACTTTCCGACGACCCCGCTGCTGACGTTCTACGACGACGCGAGCGGCGACCGCACCGAGCTGTCCGGGGCGACCCTCGACAACTGGGTGTCCAAGACCGCCAACCTGCTCCTCGACGGCGTCGGGCTGGCGCCGGGCGACACGGTGGCGGTGCTGATGCCGCCGCACTGGCAGACCGCGGCGGTCCTGCTCGGCGTCGCCTCGGCCGGCCTGACGGCCGATCTCGGTGAGGGGCCGGGCGCGGTGGACGCGCTTTTCACCACCCCCTCCGGGGTTGCCGCCGGGGCGGGCAAGGTCACCCCCGACCGGTACGCGACGGGACTGCTCCCGCTGGCGATGCCCCTGCGGTCGCTGCCGGACGGATATCAGGACTACGTGCTCGAAGTACGCAACTACGGCGACCACTTCGGCGGCGCACCGGCCGGCCCGGACGACGAGACGGTGCTGAGCCGGGCCGCCGCCCGGGTCGCCGAGCTGGGCATCACGACCGGCGACCGGGTCCTGATCGACGCGCGGGCCTACCCCGACCCGGTCGACTGGCTGTTCGCGCCGCTGGTCGCCGGCGCGTCGACCGTGCTGTGCGCCAACCTGGATCCGGCCAAGCTGGACGCCCGCGCCGGCACCGAGAAGGTGTCGCTGACCCTGACCCGCTAGCGGCCGTTATCGGCGATGGGCGGCGCGCTCGCGGGCCAACTCCTCGAACGCGGCCAGCGACTCCGGGTTGGCGAGCGCGCCCTTGGCCGCCGCCGATTCGACGGGTGTGCCGGTCAGGATCCGCTTGACGGGCACCTCGAGCTTCTTGGCCGACAGGGTGCGCGGCACCGCGCGTACCTGATGGATCTCGTCCGGAACGTGACGCGGTGAGAGTGACCCCCGGAGTTCGCCCTTGAGACGCGCCCGCAGGACGTCGTCGAGTTCGACGCCCTCGGCGAGCACCACGAACAGCAGCAGCTCACCGTTCGGGTCGTCACCCTGCTCGAGGTGGACCACCACCGAGTCGAGCACCTCGGGCAGCCCCTCGACCACCGAATAGAACTCGGACGTGCCCAGCCGCACGCCGCCCCGGTTGAGCGTGGCGTCGGAACGCCCGGTGATCACCGACCGGCCGGCCGCGTCGATGGTGATCCAGTCGCCGTGCCGCCAGACGCCGGGGAAGACGTCGAAGTAGGCCTCGCGGTAGCGCTTGCCGTCGGGGTCGTTCCAGAAGCCGACCGGCATGCTGGGCATCGGCGCCGTGATCACCAGCTCGCCCAGTTCGTCGATCACCGAGTTGCCGGCCGGGTCGTAGGCCTCGACCTTCGAGCCCAGGCAGCGGCACGCGATCACACCCTCGATCACCGGCAGCAGCGGCGCCGAGCCGACGAAACCGGTGCACACGTCGGTGCCGCCGGACAGCGACTGAAGCTGGAGATCTTTACCGACCGCCGCGTAGACCCAGTCGAAGCCCTCGGGCGGCAGCGGCGCTCCGGTCGACCCGATCGCCTTGAGCTCCATCCGACCACCCCGCCCACCGCCCTTGAGCGGAAAGACCTGCTTTCCCGGCGTCAACCCGGCCTTCCGGCACGCCATGAGGAAAGGCGCCGACGTGCCGAAATACGTTATGCCCGCCTCGTCCACCAGATCCCACAGGTTTGACATGTCGGGATAGCCGGGGTTGCCGTCGAAGAGCACGATCGCCGCGCCGACGGCCGGGCCGCTGACCAGGAAGTTCCACATCATCCAGCCGGTCGTGGTGAACCAGAAGAAACGGTCCCCCGGACCCAGATCGTGATGCAGGGCCAGCATTTTCAGGTGCTCGAGCAGAATGCCGCCGTGCCCGTGGACGATCGGCTTCGGCAGCCCGGTGGTTCCCGAGCTGTAAAGGACGTAGAGCGGGTGAGCGAACGGGACTCGGGTGAACTCCAGCGGATCGTCGCCGGTCAGATCGGACCAGTTTCCCGCCGCGCCGTCGAGATAGCCGATCGTCACTACCTCTTCGATCGACGGAATGGCGTCCTGGATGGCCGCCACCTCGTCGCGCCGGCTGATCGCCTTGTCGCCGTAGCGGTAGCCGTCGACCGCCACCAGCAGTTTCGGCTCGATCTGGGACCAGCGGTCGATCACGCTGCGGGCGCCGAACTCGGGTGCGCACGACGAGAATGTGGCCCCCAGACTGGCGGTCGCGAGCATCAACACGTACGTCTCGGGAATGTTGGGGGCGTAAGCCGCCACCCGGTCTCCGCGGCCGATCCCGCGGGCTTTCAGCCCGGACCGCACCCTTCGGACCTGCTCGCGCAATTGCCCGGCGGTCACGGTTATCGGTTCCCGGCTTTGCGAGTACGCGAGGACGATCGGGTCATCGTCTCTGCGCCCGGGCATGCGCAGAACGTGTTCGGCATAGTTGAGCGTGGCGCCGGGGAACCAGACCGCGCCCGGCATCGACGCGTCGGCCAGCACGGCAGTGGGCTCGTCCTGCGCCATGACGTCGAAATAGTCCCAGATCGAGCGCCAGAAGGCGTCGAGGTCGGTGACGGACCATTGCCACAGAGCCTGGTAATCGGCGAACTTCAGCCCGCGCTCGCGCTCCAGCCACGACATGTAGTGGCCCATCCGGGAAGTCTCCCGAGCGTCGGCCGGCGGTTCCCACAGCACTCTGCCAGCTACCTCTGTGCCCGTCATTCCCACACCTTAACGCTCACTCAGCCCGCGCTTTCTGGATGGCCGTCCGCCTCGCGAGGCGGTGCTCCCGCCTGATCAGAGCCTCCCGGAAACGGCGCTGGTCCTCCATGTCTTCCGGCAACACCGGAGGAACCGCACGCGGGTGCCCGGCCACATCGACGGCGACAAAAACCAGATAGGCGGTGGCCACGGTCAGCGGTTCGGTGCCGGCCGCGTCCCAACGCTCGGCCGCCACCCGTACGCCCACCTCCATCGAACTGCTGCCCGTCCAGTTCACCTGCGCATAGGCGTGGACCAGATCGCCGACCCGTACCGGCTCCAGAAAGACGATCTCGTCGATGGCGGCGGTGACGGCCGTGCCCCCGCTGTGCCGGGCCGCGGCGGCACCGGCCACATCGTCGACGAACTTCATCAGCACGCCGCCGTGAACCGTTCCGTACAGATTGACGTCGACCGCCGTCATTATTCGGCTGAGCGTTACACGGGAGTAGGCGGTCGGGCGACCGACCGGTTCGTTCGATGGATGCCCCGGTGTCTGATCGGTCATGAGGGGTACGTTACGGCGCGGTTCCCCGTCATTGCCCAGGCCAGGTACGGTCCGGTCGTGCGCCACTTCAGGTCGATCTTGTATGCCGTCGTGCTGGCCGCGGCGGTCTGGGTGCTGGTCGCGGTCGGGCTGTCCCACGATGTAAGGGGCGGGTTCGCGGTCGAGTCGCTCACCGGGCTGGCGATGCTGCTGCTCGGCGGGGCGGCGTACGGAATCTTGGTTTTCGCCCCGATCTCACCGCTCGGTCCGACGGTGGCCGGGGCGGCGTTCCTCGCCGCCGGAGCGTGGGCGATCGAGTCGCCGTCGGCGTATGCCGGCGCGTGGCCGGCCGGAGCGGTGAAGGACGGCTTCGACCTGAGCCGGCCCGGTTATGGGCTGGCGGCGCTCCTGTCGGTGCCGATGATTTTGACCGTTCTGAGTGTGCGGCGGTGGCGGGGTTTTGAGCCGCCGGTTCTGCCGTTGGTCGGACAAATCGGGCGGACGCGGGGGGTGGTGGCCGGGCCCGGTGCGCCGATGGGGGTGATGGAGACCGGGGTGTTGCCGCTTTCGGGCTCGTCGGACTCGGGCTCGTCGGTTGAGGAAGAGCGGACCACGTTGATGCGGCTGTTCGAGACGCCGGAGGAGAGGACGACGCTGCTGCGCCGGCCGGTCGTCCAGGGCGAGTCGACGACGGTGGTCCGGAGGCCGACCGACGGCGAGGCTACGACGATCATCCGGAGGGTGCCGGGTGAGGCGTCGACCGCGGATTTGAATGCGGAGCGGCCAACCGACGAGCGGGTTACCGAGGATGTGCGGTCCGGCGAGGCCTTCGAGGAGCCGACGACGGTGTTCGTTGTCCAAGCGTCGGCCACCGACATCGGCGAGGACGAGACAACGACCGTTGTCGTCGCGGAGGAGGCGACCGCGGACATCCCGGCTGAGGAGCCGACCACGGTGTTTGTCACCCAGGTCGACGAGACGGTGCGCGATGAGCCGTTGACTGAGGCGATCTCTGTCGGGGCTGCGGCGACGGCCGGCCTCGATGACCCAGCCGCCGAGGGCCTCCCGCCCGAGCCGGAAGGCGCAGATCACACGGCGAAGCTTGTCGCGGAAGAAGCAACAACCGACCTCGTCGCGGACAACGCTGCCGTCGATGCCGAACCGACCCCGGATGCCGCCGCCGAGCCGGTGGCCACAGATGTCGCCGTCCAGGAGTCCCGGTCCGCCGGCAACGAAGAGCCGGTCGAGGCCGACAAACCCGGCGCCGCGAGCGTGACCGAGTCCGACGGCGGGGCGGAAGAGCCGGCCGACCTCCCAGGGTTCGCCGACGGTGAGGAGACGACGGATCTCGCGGCGGCGGCGGAGACCGAGCCGGCCATTGTTGCCGGGTCGGCGCCGGTTCCGCCGGCGGCTGCCGGATCGGCGCCGGCGGAGGGCGACGAGCGGCCGGGCATTGAGGAACCGGCTGCCGGACTGGTGCCGGTGATGGTTTCCTCAGCGGCGGAACCCGAGGACGACGGCCAGCACGTGGTCGGCGTGGCGGAGGCCGCGGCGGCCGGGGTGCTGGCCGAGGAGGTCGAGGAGACCACGTACCTGATCGTGGCCGGCGAGACGCCGGAGTTCGAGGTTCTGCCGTTGCCCGGCGAGCGGACCGTCGAGGTGCGGCCGGCCGGCCGCATTCCGGGTGAGACCACGCAGATATTGGGCGGGCCGGGCGAGGAGACCCGGGTCATCCTGCGGCGCACCATGGACGAGACGCAGGTGATCCGGCCGCCCGACGACGGCGGGCGCACCCAGCTGCTCGGCTCGAGCCGGTTCGCCCGTCCGGCCGAGCCCGTCGCGGTCCCGGCCGACCCGGCCTCCGAAACCAACACGGCCGACATACCGGCCACGGCCGCTGAATCGCCGGCCGCGAGGGAATCGACCACTGTTGAGAACCTCGCCCGCGAGGGCGACAGCGGCCGCCCGGCCAACGGGCGTCCCGGCCCCCATCGCGGCGGGTCGATCGTGAGTGCCGAGAGCCCGAACTTCGCCGACGACCCAACCGGCCGGCTCCAGGTCCCGGCGGCGGTGCCGGACGAGCCCGCCCGCACGATGACAGTGATGAACATGGAGCGGCCACCCGAGGACGTACCCGAGATCCCGTCTCCCCGCCGCTCGCCCGAGTCGGAGGGGTGAGAGTTAGCACAAATGATCGAACGATGTAGTAAAGTCACGACATGGAGCTCACGCCGCGCCAGCGCAGCATCCTGACGGTTATTCGCGACTGGGTCGACGAGCACGGCTATCCGCCAACCATGCGCGAGATCGGTGCCGCGGTGGGGCTGGCCTCCCCGTCCACGGTCGCGCACCACATGACGATTCTCGAGAAGAACGGCTTCCTGCGACGCGACGCGCGCGGTTCCCGCGCGGTCGATATCCGGCCTCCGGCCGACGAAACCGGGCCGGCCGCGGCCCTGCGGGGGCTCGACGACAATGACGTACGCGTCCCGCTCCTCGGCGCGATCGCCGCCGGCGCACCGATTCTGGCCGTTGAACACGTCGATGACGAGTTGACCCTGCCGATGTCGCTGGTCGGGCACGGCACGCTGTTCGCCCTCAAGGTTCAGGGTGACTCGATGGTCGACGCGGCGATCTGCGACGGCGACCTCGTCGTGGTCCGGCAGCAGCAGGTGGCCGAGGACGGCGAGATCGTGGCCGCGATGCTCGACGGCGAGGCCACGGTCAAGGTTCTGCGCCGGCGCGACGGCCACGTCGAGCTGCTCCCGCGCAACCCCGCCTACCAGCCGATCCCGGGCGACGGCGCGGTGATCCTGGGCAAGGTGGTGAGCGTCCTCCGGCGAATCTGAGTCCAAAGCGCTTTGCAAACCGTACGTACGTCTTGTTAAATCCAAGGCGTGCTGATCCTCATCGCGGCCACGTTCGTCAACGCGTTCGGCAACGGCGCTTACCTCACGACCGGCGTGCTGTTCCTGACCCGGGTCGCCGGCCTGTCCCCCGCCGCGATGTCGGCCGGGCTGAGCATCGGCGCCGCGGCCGGGATGGTCTCGATGACCCCGCTCGGCTACGTCGCCGACCGCTACGGCCCGAAACGCCTGCTCATCGGGGCGATGCTGGTGCTCGCGGTGGCCTACACGACGCTGTTGACGGTGCATAGCTCGGCGGCGTTCGCGGTGCTGTCCTGCGTGATCGCGGTCGCGATGGCCCTCACCAAAGGGGCGAACGGCGCCCTCATCGCCGGCTCGGTCCCGGTCGATCAGCGCCTCCGGTCCCGCGCCGTCCTCCGCTCGACCACAAACGCCGGCATCGGGGTGGGCACGCTGGTCGGCAGCGTGCCGCTGCTGCTTCACGGCCACCAGGCGTACGCGGGTGTGCTCCTCGCCAACGCCGCCTCGTTCCTCATCGCGGCCGCGATTTTGACGCGGGCCCGTCCCGTACCCCCGCAGGAGCGCCCCGCCGAGGGGCCGCGCCTGATCGCCTTGCGGGACCGCCCGTTTCTCTCTTTCGCCGCCCTCGACGGCGTGTTGACCAGCACCTTCAACGAACTGATCGCAATCGGTCTGCCCCTGTGGCTGGCGGCGCGCACCCACGCCCCGCTGTGGCTGATCTCGGTCGCGCTGATCATCAACACCGCCGGCTGCGTCCTCCTGCAGGTCCGCGCCACCCGCGGCATCGACGGGGCGGCGGCCGGTGCCGTCGCTTCTCGCCAGGGCGCGGCGATTATCGCCCTGGCGTGCGCCGTTTTCGGGCTGACGGCCGGGCTCCCGAGCCTGGCGGTCGGCCTGTTGGTGGTCGCGGCAGCTGTGATCCACGTGCTGGGCGAACTCCGGATGTCCACCGGCAGCTGGGCGATCCTTTTCGGTCTGGCGCCGGAGACCGCCCAGGGCCAATACCAGGGCACCTACTTCGCGGGCCGTCAGATCGGCGACACGGTCGCCCCGCCCTTGATCACCGCCTGCGTGCTCGGTCTCCACACGGCCGGCTGGTTCCTGTTGGGAGCGTTGTTCCTGGTGGGCGGGCTGCTCTACCGCCCCCTGATCGGCCGGGCCCGGGGGCCGGTGGGGGCGGCGTGCGGGCCCACGCCGGCGCGGGCGGCCCCCCCCCACCCCCACCAAACAAGGCGCCCCCCCCCCCGCCCCGCCCCGGGTGGTGGGGTGGGTGGTGGCGCCCGCGCCGGGGGGCGCCAACCCC
This sequence comes from Actinoplanes sp. NPDC051411, assembly GCF_040682075.1. Taxonomy (NCBI): domain Bacteria; kingdom Bacillati; phylum Actinomycetota; class Actinomycetes; order Micromonosporales; family Micromonosporaceae; genus Actinoplanes; species Actinoplanes sp. NPDC051411. Next base: position 70,930 of record NZ_JBFBAD010000052.1, read on the forward strand.
CCCCGCCGCGCCCCCCCGGCATGAGTGACGACTGAACCGTCGAGGTCGCGGCGCG
>NZ_JBFBAD010000053.1:0-70262 GCF_040682075.1 Actinoplanes sp. NPDC051411
CGTCATACGACGGCGCGGACTCGGCAGGCACGAATAGTCAACGCTTTCAGAGCCCTCCGCGGCACTGAAAGATCAACGACACCTATCCAGTTACCGGAAATCATGGCCGATAAACGGCGCACACACATTGGCCATCGAATTGCGCGATTTGCGGCGATCTCCTGCGGTGGCAGCGAAATCAGCTGAGCTTGGATTATCTCTTCGGACCGCCGGAGTCAGAGGCCGATGTCGACAAGACGACACCGTTTCGGCCGGGGCATGGGCCAGGGTCATTGCGTTGTCGGGTAGCTGCTGGTCACTGCGGTGATCAGGTCGTATGAGCGGCGGTCGGCTTGTCTGGTTGCTCGGGCGATGTTGGTGGCGCCGGCTATCCGGTGGTAGCCGATGGCGGTGTTACGCAGGGTTGCGATGACTGCGGGTCCGTTGCCTGTCCGGGCTTGGTGTTGGTCTTCACGGAATGTCACGTCTTTGACGTGATGGAGGCGGTTTTCGATGTACCAGTGCCGGCGGATCCAGGTCTGCAGGTCGATCGGCAAGGCCTGGCCGGCGGGAAGTGACACGGTCAGGTAGGCCGCTTCCCGGCTGGTCCGGCTCGCGACGATGCGGGTGCGGGTGATCCGGACGGCCTGCTGCGCGTGCGGGAAGCCGATACCGCCGGGCGTGGCGAGGGTGACGGCTTTGACGGTGCGGGTCTCACGGCGGCCGTGGCCGCGGTCGCGGGTCCGGTTCCCGGCGGGGATCTGCCCCCAGGGAAGGCGTTTCAGTTGCTTGAACAGGGTCGGCTGGTTGGCCTTGACCTGCACGAGCAGATGCGCACCGCGGCGGGCGATCTCGTCGGCGTGGCCGGTCTGGGTGTGCAAGGCGTCCGCGGTGAACAAGACCCCGGCCAGGGTGCCGAGCACGGCCTCGACGGCGTCGAGCAGCGGGCCGAAGGCGGGGATCTCGTTGCTCTTGGCGTCGATGGTGACCTGAGCCAGAACGATGCCGGTGCTGGTGTCCAGCGCGGACAGCAGGTGGACCTGACGGCCGCCGATGCGGGCGCCTCGCAGGGTTTTGCCGTCGACGGCGATCACCATGCGGTATCGACGCGGGCGCGGTGACACCGGGGTGCGGGCGCGTAACCAGTCGGCGAGGACCGCCGTGAGCAGGGCCGCGTCGAGACGGGTCAGCAACCGCCATACCGTCGTGCCGGCCGGTATGCCGCCGGTGAATCCGAGCCGGGCCTGCATCTGTTCGTCGAGGTCGTGCAGCCAGTCGGTGATCGCGGCGAACGACGACGCCCCGGCCAGGACCGCGCATACGGCCACCGCGAGCAGGGCGGTCAGCGGATAACGCACACCGCGCGGGTCCCGAGGGTCCGGAACAGCGGCGAGCGCCAGCACCAAACCGCCGCGTTCACCGTCAGTGACAGGCGCGGTCGCGGTGTGGGCGGCGGGTGCCGTTACAGTCAGTGCGGGGATGAGAGATGATGCCATCGGCGGGTGAGGTCCTCAGCGGTCGTAAAGCGTAGAGAACTTCATGATCACCCGAGTGATCTCACCCGTCTCCACCGCCTCCGCAAAGGCCGCTCACCGCACATAGACCCAGCTCAGAACCTGGTCCGCCGACTACGCAATGGCCCTGGGGCATGGGCCCGGTCACCGCGGCGCGGGCCGTCGTCATCGTCGCCCGGTCGCTCGCGTCCGAGATCTCCTGGCCGCCGACCCTGGTGATCTCTCTATATACTCGGTATTATCCCCGGCATGATATCGGTGATGGTGATGAGGCGACACGATGAGGGCGACACGATGAGGGCGACACGATGAGGGCGACACGATGAGGGCGACACGATGAGGGCGACACGATGAGGGCGACACGATGAGGGCGACGCGGTGAGCGTCCGGCACGCGCTGCTGGCACTGCTGTCCGAGGGCCCCAAATACGGGCTCCAGCTGCGCGAGGAATTCGTCGAGCGGACCGGCGAGGTGTGGCCGCTCAACGTCGGACAGGTCTACACGACCCTGCAACGGCTGGAGCGCGACGGCCTGGTCGAGTCCGACGACGCGGCCGACCCGGGCCCGCAGAAGGGCTTCCACATCACCGAGGGCGGCGAGCACGAGCTCACCGACTGGCTGCACACCCCACCCGACCTGGCCGCGCCGCCCCGCGACGAACTGGTCATCAAGATTCTGGTGGCGTCCCGGCTGCCCGGCGCCGACGTACACGACGTCATCCAGTCGCACCGGCGCTACCTGGTCGAGCTGATGCAGCAGTGGACCCGGCTCAAGGAAGAGGAGGCCGACACCGATCTCGGCCTGGCCCTCGTGGTCGACGCCGAGCTGTTCCGGCTCGACTCGGTGATCCGCTGGCTCGACGCCGCCGACGGCCGCCTGCGCCGCGCCTCGGTCGAGCCGCCGGCACCGGCCCCGGCCAGCGGGCCGATGCCGAAGCTGAGGCGACGCGTGGGGGGAGGCCGGCGATGAGCGTTCTGCAGATGCGAGCGGTCGGCAAGGTCTACGGACAGGGCCCGGCCGAAGTGATCGCGCTGGCCGAGGTGGACCTGTCCGTCGACCCGGGCACGATGGTCGCGGTGATGGGCCCCAGCGGCTGCGGCAAGAGCACCCTGCTCACGATCGCCGGCAGCCTCGAGTCACCGACCTCCGGCGAGGTGCTGGTCGGCGGGGCCGCCCTGACCGGCATGACCCGCGACGAGCTGGCCCAGTTGCGCCGCCGCTCGATCGGATACGTCTTCCAGGACTTCAACCTGCTGCCCGGACTGACCGCGGTGGAAAACGTCGCGTTGCCACTCGAGCTGGACGGCGTACGCGCACGCCGGGCCCGGCAGACCGGCCTCGAGGCCCTCGAACTGCTCGGCCTGACCGACCGGGCCGGGCACTTTCCCGACCAGCTGTCGGGCGGCGAACGCCAGCGGGTCGCGATCGCCCGGGCCGTGGTCGGTGACCGCCGGCTGCTGCTGGCCGACGAGCCCACCGGCGCGCTCGACTCGGCCACCGGCGAGGCGGTCATGCGCCTCATCCTGGGCGCCTGCAAGCGTGGTCTGGCCGCCGTGGTGGTGACCCACGACGCACAGCTGGCCGCCTGGGCCGACCGGGTGGTGTTCCTGCGCGACGGCCGGGTCATCGACCGCACCGTGCCCCCGCCCGGCCCGGAGTCGCTGCTGGGCGCGGACCGATGAGCGGCGGGGGCGTGGCGGCCCGCATCGCCGTGGCCCGCTGGGCGTGGCGCCTGTTCCGCGGCGAATGGCGCCGTCAGTCGCTGGTGCTGGCGCTGCTCGCGGTCGCCGTCGCGGTCACCGTCTTCGGCCTCGGCGCGGCCGGCAACGTGTTGCCGCCGGGCGCGGCGCAGTTCGGCAACGCCGACTACCTGCTCGTCCTGCGGGGGGCCGGCTCGGCTCTTCAGGACGACGTCGCCGCCGCCCGCCAGGCCTATCCGGCGGCCGAGGTGATCAATCACCAGCAGATCGCGGTGCCCGGTTCGGCCACCCCGCTCGACCTGCGCGACCAGTCGCCGACCGCGCCGCTGGGCGCGCCGATGCTGCGGCTCGACGCCGGCCGCTACCCGGCCGGCCCGGGCGAGATCGCCGTGACCGACCGCACCGCGCGGCTGTTCCACCTCGCGGTCGGCACCGTCTGGCGGCAGCCCGGCCGCACCTGGTCGGTGGTCGGCCTGGTCGAGAATCCACACAACCTGCTCGACACCTTCGCCCTGGTCGCGCCCGGCCAGGCCGGCCCGCCCGACCACGTCACCGTGCTGGTGCGTGCCACGGCCGCGCAGTTCCAGGCCGCGCAACGGCCGGAAAACACCGAGGTCCAGTTCCGCGGCAGCGCCGGCCCGGCCGCCACCCTCGTGGTGCTCGTGCTGGCCACCGTCGGACTGCTCTTCGTCGGCCTGCTGGCCGCGGCCGGTTTCGCCGTCCTGGCCCAGCGCCGGCTCCGCGCTCTCGGCATGCTCACCGCCATCGGCGCCCGCCACCGCCACCTGCGACTGGTCGTGCTGGCCAACGGCGCCGTGGCCGGCGCGGTGGGCGCCCTGTCCGGCTGCGCCCTCGGCCTGGCCGCCTGGCTCCTGCTCGCACCGCGCCTCGAAACGGTCGTGCAGCACCGCATCGACCGTTTCCACCTGCCGTGGCCGCAACTCCTGCTCACGGTCGTCCTCGCCACCCTCACCACGATCACGGCGGCCTGGTGGCCGGCCCGCGCGACGGCCCGGATCCCCGTGGTGGCGGCCCTGTCGGCCCGGCCGCCCCAGCCCCGGCCGGCCCACCGGTTCGCGCTGCCCGGCGCGGTGCTGCTCGTGGCGGGCCTGACCCTGATCACGTTCGGCGGTCCGGACCGGCCGGCGATCATCGTCGGCGGCATCGTCGCGACGACGGCCGGGATGCTGCTGCTCTCTCCGCCGGCGATCGCCGCCCTCGCCTTGATCGCCCGGGCCTGCCCGGTCGCCGCCCGGCTCGCCCTGCGCGATCTGGCCCGCTACCGGGCCCGCTCGGGCGCCGCGCTCGCCGCGATCAGCATGGCCACCGGCATCGCCGCCGCGATCATCGTCGGCGCGGGCGCGGCTCAGGCCGCGCTTCCGTCCGGCGGCAACCTGCCCGACGACGAACTGATCGTCTGGCTGACCCCGGGCGGCATCCAAGGCCCGGTGCCGCAACTCAACCCCGCCCAACTCGCGCGGGCGCGATCCGCGACCGCTTCCATCCGTACGGCCGTGCACGGCTCGACGCCGCTGCCGCTGACCGGCGGGATCAGCCCGGACGCCCGGACCGAGTCCATCGGCGACAGCGCGTTCAGCGGCAAACCCGTCGCCGCCCTCGGCATCCCCCACGAGTCCGGCGGCCGCACCGAATACCACGGCGACGAGATGATCCCCCTGGTGATCGCCGGACCGGAAATCCTGGCCCGGTACGGGATCCCGGCCGCCTCGATCGATCCGGCGGCCGATGTGCTCACCGCCCGCACCGACCTTTCCCGCTACCGGCTCATCGGTGCCGGACGACAGGCCGAGGCCTGGCGACCCACGGTGCAGCACACCGATCGGCTGCCGTCCCACACGTCCGACCCGACTGCCCTGATCACCGAGCACGGCATCCGCGCGCTCGGGCTGAGCCCCGCCCCGGTCGGCTGGCTGATCACCACGCCGCGTCCGCTCACCGGCGCCCAGGTCGACCAGGCCCAGCTGGCGGCCCGCGCCTCCGGCCTCGACCTGGCGGTCGAGACCCGCCCGCTGGCCGCCGACCTGTCCCGGCTGCGCACCGGCGCCGCGGCGGTGGGCGCGGCCGTAGCGCTCGGTGTGATCGCGACGAGCGTCGGGCTGATCCGCAGTGAAGCCGGCCGCGACCTGCGCACTCTGACCGCGAACGGCGCCGGCCGCGGCACCCGGCGCCGCCTGACCGCCGCGACCGCCGCCGCTCTCGCCCTGCTCGGCGCGGTGCTGGGCACGGCCGGGGCGTACGCGGCGCTGATCGCCTGGTACCACCGGAGCCCGCACGCTCTGGCCGATGTGCCCGCCGGACACCTCGCCGGCCTGGTGCTCGGGCTGCCGCTGCTCGCCGCCGCCGCGGCCTGGCTGCTCGCCGGACGGGAACCGCGCGGCATCGCCCGTTCCCCTCTGGAATGACCCGTCAGCTGAGTCGTTGCGCCGGGCTCAGCCCCTGATCCGTCCGTGGCCCGCTCGGACCATCGGATGTCATCCGGACCGCACGGCCGGCGACTGCTAGGCGGCGGCACCTCCGGTGACGAGCAGGACCTGTCCGCTGACGAAGGAGGACAGGTCGCCGGCGAAGAACTCGGCGACGTCGGCGACGTCGGCGGCGGTCCCCATCCGGCCCATGGGGTTGAAGTCCTTGAGGAAGTCGCGGATCGGCGAGTCGGGGCGTACGTCGGTGTGCAGGCCGGCGCCTTCGGTCGCGGTCGGGCGGATGGCGTTGACGGTGACGCCCCGCGGGCCGGGCGACCCGCGGGCGCTGATCTGGGCCGCGCGAGCGGCGTCCGTCTGCCACGGCATGGGATCCGGCCTGGCCTTCGCGAACCGCGCCGTCGACCTGGCCCGCCGCGGCGGCCTGGTCGGCCTGCTGCCGCTGACCCTGGCCCAGCAGTCGGCCGAGCTGATCGGCACCAACGACTACGACCTCGCCTACGCCACCGCCCAGGAAGGCGAACGGCTCGCCACCGAACTCGGCCAGGGCCGGGCCACCCACCTCAACCACCTGGCCACCGTCGATGCGATCCGCGGGCGAAGCGAGCAGGCCTACCGGCACGCCGAGGACGCGCTCGCGCTCGCCCGCCGCAACGGGTCGACCTACCATGCCGCCAACGCCCAAGCCGCGTTGAGCCTGGCCGACAGCGCGGCCGGCCGCACCACCGAGGCCGCCGAACGAATCCTGGCCATCACGCGCGTCGACGGCCCCGACTTCAACCCCGTCGTCGGTTTCGCCGCCATGCCCGACGCCATCGAACTGGCCCTGCGCGCCGAGCGCCGCGGTGACGCCACCGACCGGGTGGCCGCGCTGGCCGCATGGGTCGAGGCCGCGCCCACCGACCGCCGCCGTGCGCTCCTGGCCCGCAGCCCGGCACTGCTCGACGACCGGTCCCCCGCCGAAGCGCTCACCCTCGACGCGGCCCTGCCGCCCGTGGAACGCGCCCGCACCCACCTGCTGGCCGGCGAATGGCTGCGCCGCAAACGGCGCCGCCAGCAGGCCCGGCCGCACCTGCGAGAGGCCTACGAAGTGCTCAACAGCCTCGGCGCCACCGTCCTGGCCGAGCGGGCGGCCGCCGAGCTACGCGCGACCGGCGAAACCGTCACCCCGCGCGATCCGGCCGCCACCGACACGCTCACACCGCAGGAGCTGCAGATCGCCACCCTCGTCGCCCGTGGCATGACCAACCGCGAGATCGCCGCGCAGCTGTTCATCAGCCCCCGCACCGTCGACTACCACCTCCACAAGGTCTTCGCCAAGCTCGGCATCGGCTCCCGCACCGAACTGCTACGCGACGGCTCACTGCCCGACAGCGTCCCGACCGCCCAGCTCAGCGCACCTGGCGGGCTTTGAACTGCAGGCGCGGGGTGGCGTAGAACTCCTGGGCCTCCACCAACTGGAGCTCGCGTTCGCCGGACCGGTAGGTGGTCTCCATCAGGTCGAAGACGCTGGACGCCGTACGCTCCAGCGCCGCCGCCGCATCCCCGGTCGCGACGTAATGGGCGGTGAACAGGGCGGCCGTGACGTCGCCCGACCCGTTGGCCTTGAACGGCAGATGCGGGGTGCTCACGAGCCAGGCGCCGGCGCCGTCCACGGCGAGCATTTCGATCGTGTCGTCCGCCCGGTCCGGGCGCTCCACGCTCGTGACCAGCACGGTCGACGGGCCCATGGCGCGGGCGAGGTCGACCGAGGCGAGGGTCGACTCGAGGCTCACCGGCTCGGTGCCGGTCAGGAAGCCCAGCTCGAACTGGTTGGGGGTGATGATGTCGGCCACCGGCACGACCCGGTCCCGCAACAGATCGGGAATCTCCGGCGCGACGAAGCATCCGGACTTGGCGTTGCCCATGACCGGATCGCACGCGTAGAGCGCCGACGGGTTCACGGCCTTCACCCGGCGCACCGCGTCGACGATGACGTCACCGATGCCCACCCCGCCCTGGTAGCCGGACAGCACGACGTCGATCCGCGGGAACACTCCCCGCTCCTGGACGCCGAGCAGGATCTCGGCGACGTCCGCGGGCGGGATCAGTGGGCCCCGCCAGGCGCCGTAGCCCGTGTGGTTGGAGAAATTCACCGTGGGGACCGCGACGACCTCGACGCCGATGCGCTGCAGCGGGAACACCGCGGCGGAGTTCCCGACGTGGCCGTAGGCGACCGCCGACTGGATCGACAAAACCCTCATCTCCCCAGCCTAGGGCGACGGCCTCCCGCCGCCGCAAGGTCAAGAAGTTCCTGGTTCGCCGGACCTCCGCGGGGTGCCTGGATAGCATGGGCCCGGAGGCTCGACGTGACATTGCTTCGGCGTATGCGGGTGACGACACGCCTGGTGGCCGGTTTCCTCCTCCTGGCGTTGTGCGTGGTGGCCATCTGGATCACCGCCGTGTGGTCGGCCGACAGCACGCGGAGCACCGCGCGGGCGCTGGCCCGGTCGGAGGCGAAGCTCGACGCGGTTCAGCAGCTCAAGTTCCGGGTCACCGACGTGAGCGGCTGGCAGGCCGGCTACGCCTTCAACATCGTGCGGAAGGCGCCGAACGCGGCCGCGGACACGGCACCCGAGCGGGCCGCGTTCCTCGCGTCGATGAAGAGCTTCGTCAACGAGCTGGACGAGCTGGCCGCGCTGCCGCTGACCACCGCCGAGCAGGCCGACGTGTCCACGATCCGGGCGGGATTCCTGAAGTTCCAGAAGATGGACGACGAGGTGATCGCGGCCTACCGGGCCGGCACACCGGCCGCGATCGGCCGGGCCAACTATCTGGTGGCCATCCCGGGGCTCGACCTGTACGCCGTGATCGCCGGCGGCGTCGACCGGTTGCTCGCCAGCTCGCGGCAGCAGGAGGCGGTCGCGCACCGGCGAGCCGACAGCATGGCCGACCGGACCAGCCATGTCGCCACGTTGGTGGGGTGCTTCACCCTGATCAGCGCGATCGGACTGGCCGTCCTTCTGGCCCTGTCGATCATCCACCCGCTGAGCGCGCTCCAGGAACGCCTCGCCGACATCGCCGAGGGCGAGGGCGATCTGACCCTGCGGCTGGAGACCTCCGGGCACGACCAGTTCACCGACGTCAGCCGGTCGTTCAACCGGTTCGTCGAGAAGATCGCCGCGATCGTCCGCGAGATCGGCGTTTCGGCGTCGACGGTCGCGCACGCCAGCGAGGAACTCACCGTCACGGCGATCCAGATCATGGTCGACGCCAAGGCGACGTCGCGGCAGTCGGGCGAGGTCACGCTCGCCGCCGACGAGCTCGCCGCCAACGCGCGTACGGTCGCGGCCGGCACCGCGATGGGCGGACCGCTGCAGAAGATCACCGGCACCGCCGCCGAGGCCACGCGGGTCTGCGAGCAGAGCATGCGGGCCGCCGGCGCGATCCAGCAGACGATCGGCCGGCTCGCCGACTCGAGCCGCGGGATCGGCGACACCGTCAAGGTCATCACCGCGATCGCTCAGCAGACCAACCTGCTCGCCCTCAACGCGACCATCGAGGCGGCCCGGGCCGGCGAGTCCGGCAAGGGGTTCGCGGTGGTGGCCGGCGAGGTGAAGGAGCTGGCCCAGGAAACCGAGGGCGCCACCGACGACATCACGGCGAAGGTGCTCAGCATCCAGCAGGACACGAACCTGGCCACCGAGGCGATCGGCGAGATCGTGGAGATAGCCGACCGCCTGGGCGGCTTCCAGTCCGCCATCGCCTCGGCGCTGAGCGAGCAGGCCGCCATCATCGACGAGACGAGCCGCTCCATCGGCCAGTCGACGACCAGCTCGGAGGACATCGCGGCGAACATCGCGACGATCTCCTCCGGCGCGCAGACCACGACCGAGGGTGTCATCGACATCCAGCACGCGACCCAGGAGCTCTCGCAGCTGAGCAACGAACTGCGCGTTCTGGTCGGGCAGTTCCGCGTCTAGGGCCACGCCAACGGCCGACGCGTTCCTCTACGTACGGCCTCGCCGCTCGGCGATGAAGTCGGCGTCGCTCTGGACGCTTGACGTGCGGCGCCGGTGCAGGTGGGCGGAGCCGCGGCGGTGGTCGGTGCGGGCGTAGTGGTCGAGCAGCAGGTCGTGGCCGAGGTCGTTGTCGAGGTCGCGCCAGACCGCGTGCACGTGCTGGCCGGCGGCGACCGCGTTGTCCGACTCGACGAGCAGGCTCCGGGTCGAGACGCGGAAGTAGTGGGCGGTGTCCGGCCGCAGCCCGCCCGCCCAGGCGAAGGTGAGCTGCTCGGGCGGCTCCGACTCGACGGCCCGGCGGTAGTGCCCGGCGAGCTCGTCCGGCCCGGCCTCGACGAAGTGCAGGAGAATCTCGCGGGCCAGCGCCAGGTCGTCCGCGCTCATCTCGGCGCCGTTGAGGCCGGAGGGCGCGGCCCGCTCGAAGCGCAAGGCCCAGCGGTCGTCGTCTTCGATGCGGTAGTTCTCGATGCCGAGGTCGACGTGGTCGGGCAGTTCGGTCTCCCCCACGTACGGCACCTGCCGGGTCGCCCAGTCGGCCGGCGCCACCGAATGAATGAGCGCCCGGGCACCGACGCGGCTGACGAGTTCGCCCACGTTCACGCTCGGCAAGTCGTTCGACACCCACGGGCCGATCGGGCCCTGGCTCACGACCGACGACGAGATCGCCGACCCGCACGCCCTGCGGATGCGCCTCACGGTCGACGGCGAGGAGCGCCAGAACTGGACCACCGACGACATGATCTACAACATCTGGGAGCAGATCGCCGAGCTCACCACGGTGATGACGCTGATGCCGGGCGACATCCTGGCCACCGGCACGCCGGCCGGCATCGGGGCACCGACCGGCCGGTGGCTGCGCCCGGGCGACGTGGTGCGGGCCGAGATCGCCGTCACCGGTCGCGATCCGCAGACCCGCGAGATGCCGGACGCTCTGGAAAGCCAGTGCGCCAACATGTTCCGGGCCGTACGCGAGATCGTGGCCGCCGCCGGCGCGACCACCGGCGACATCGCCAAGATGACGGTCTGGCTGCGCGACTACCGCGACCGCGAGGCGCTGAACCGGGAATGGACCGCGAGGTTCCCCGATCCGGACGACCGCCCGGCCCGGCAGGCGGTTGCCGCCACCTTCGACGGCAACGCCCTCGTCCAATGTGATTTCGTCGCGGTGCTCGGGTTTCAGGAGATCCGCAGGTAGTCCAGGTTGAAGTTGCCGGTCTCGCAGTAGACCTTGACCAGCTGGTCGCCGGCCGCCAGGTCGACCGGCGCGTGTACCGACTGGTAGGTGGTCCAGCTGTCGGTGGCCGGCACCGAAACGGTGGTCAGCGTCTTCTCCGCCGCGTCGCGCAGCGACACCGCGTTCGCCGCCACCGCTCCGGAACCGTTGGCGACCCGCAGTTCCAGGTCATAGTGGCCGGCCGTCGGGACGTCGACGCGGTAGGTCAGCCAGTGGCCGGCCGCGGTGTAGCCGACGTCGTGGCCGCCGCTCGCGGCCGGGACACTCTCCACGAACTGCGTGCTGCCCTCGGTCCAGCCGCTCTGCCCGGCGTACGACTCGGCCTCGATCAGCTCGCCGAGCGCCGCCGCGTGCGGCCGGACGGTCAGATGCACCGGAACCGAGGTGCTGGCGGTGTTGTCGGTGACCGTCACGGTGAAGTTCTGGATGCCGGAGGTGGTCGCGCTGATCGTGAGCCGGCCGGTGTCCGGGTCGACGGTGACGCCGGCCGGGGCGTCGGACGAGTAGTAGGTCAGGTGGTCCCGGTCGGCGTCGGCTCCGTGCAGTTGGACCTGGATCGGGCTGAACTGGTCGGCGGTGAGGTCCGGCACGGCGGCCAGGGTCGGCGCGTGGTTGTGCCGGGCGGGCCGGACGTCGGCGTGCCAGCGGAAGGTGGCGACCGCGCCGGCCGGCACCGTCTCGACGAACGACCGGCCGTCGAGCACGACCCGGAACCGGGTGGCCGTCGCGTTGGTGTTGTGCACCACGGTCACCCAGTTGCCGTCGTGGTCGCGGAAGGCGATGCCTCCGGACGACTCGTAACGGGTGAAGGACGGGTCGAGATAGCGGGAGATCTGACCGATCTGGTAGAGCTCATCGCGTACGGAAAAGGTTTTGGTCTCGGTGTTGACCGTGACCATCCGGTCGGGCCATTTCGTGGTCCGGCCGACCTCGTCCCAGTCGATGTTGTTGTCCCGCGAGTGGGTCCAGTGCAGCGTGCCGCCGTCCTGGTCGGTGACCTGCGCCCAGAGGATGTACGAGCCGGCGTTCAACCGGAAGAAGCTCAGCATCGTGTCCGGCGACATGTCGCTGGTCTCGGTCAGGTGCACCGGGAGGTGGTACTCCGCCGCCGCGTCGCGCATCACGGTCGGGCTCCCCGAGTACGGATGGAAGGCGATCGCGTCGGACGCCGCCCGCGCCTGCGGATCGTCGAAGATCCGGTAGAGGTTCTTGGCGTTCGGGTTCGGGTCCTTCCAGTTGGCGAAGTTGTAGTCGAACACCCACAGCTGGGTCGGCAGGTGGGCCGCCTTGAACTCGCGCTTGATCGCCTTCGCGAGGACCTGCTGCTGCTGCCAGGTGATGTCCATGCCCGGGTAGATCACGTCGATGGTCGGCTCGTTGAGCATGGTGATCGCGTCGATGTGGATGCCTTGTCGCGCGTACGCCTGGAGGTACTTGACGTAGTAGCGGGCGAACGCGTCGATGTCCTCGTCGCGCAGCTTGCCGAGCTGGTGGCCCTGGCCGTCCGAGGTGCCGCGGAACAGGTTGGTGGTCTTCATCCAGGCTGGCGCGCTCCACGCCGAGGCGAAGAACGTGGCCCGCGGGTTGTACTTCAGGATCAGCCGCGCGGTGTCGACGATGTGCTGGTCGATGTCGCGCTGGATGGAGAAGTACTTCAGTTCGGGGTCGGCGGTCACCCCGGCCGGCAGGTTGTCGTCGTACGAGGCGAACGGCAGGTGCTCGATCACGTCCGGGCTGCCGATGGTCAGCCGGAACCGGTTCAGCCCGGCGCCGGTCTTCGGGTCGACCAGCAGCTTGATCGCCTTCTCCCGGTTCTCCGGGGTCAGCTTCCACAGGTTGGACACCGCGGTCTCGTCCAGTGACATGCCCAGGCCGGTGTACTGCTGGCGGGCCTGGCTCGGGTCGATGACGACCGTCGTGTCCGCCGCCGGCGCGCCGCGCTCCAGGTGGACGGCCGGCAGCGGTTGCCAGGCCGCGCTGGCGCCGGTGCTGTAGGTGCCGGTCACCACCGGGCCACGCGCGGGATGGCCGGCCACCAGCGGCATGGCCATCACCAGGACACCAACTGCCAGCTTGGCGACAAACATTCACGGCTCCTCGACTCGCGTATCGAATGCCGTCCACAGATGTGGACGCACGTCAACATAGGAGACGCTACCGGCCGCCGCCGAAGATCGACAGACATCCAGGTTCCGGAACCGTGCTCGCGGCTCAGGTGCCGCTGGAGTCGAGTGCGCTCTCGCCGCCGACGTAGGCCGGGGGCTCGGCACTGCCGTCGTACTGGGCGGCCCGGAAATAGATGGTGTGGTGCTCCGCGAAGTCCTTGTTGCACACCGCCCAAGTGCCGTAGCCGTGCGCGTTGCGACAGGTGCCCCAGCGGCCGTAGTCGGTGTACCAGCGGGCCACCGCCGAGGCACCGTCCGACCCTCGGTCGTACACCCAGATCTTGTCTCCGGAGGGCTGGAAACAGACTCCGGCGCCACTGGTGCCGGTGTAAGCGACGCCGCAATGTACGCCGCTGTCGGGGAAGCCGGTCGTGACCTCGACCCCCTCGTTCCACTCGAAGGAGTAGGCCGCGTGGGCCGGCGGCGTGGCGACCGGAACGGCGACGCTCAGGACACCGCCCAGGATCACAGCCGCGGTCGTCACGATCGCGGTTTTCAAGACTTTGGTTCGCGTCACGGGCTCTGTGCGGGACACACCAATTCCTCCATCCGGTATCTGGCGATGGGGGTCAAGGTAGGACGGCATCCTTGCCAAAGCCCTTGCCATCTCCCGTCGGCAGCGGGCCGTGCGCGTTTGGCAAGGGGGATGGCAAGGGCGTCCTGAGATCGTCGTCCGGCAATGACCGATCGGACAGCCGAGGGATGCGATGGCGTTACGTGTGAACCATGACGGCATGGGGCGACTGGGAAGCGCGCTGGAGCGGGCATCCGTCGATGCCGGCCTGGTCGAGCGGCACATCCGGGTGAACGCCGATCTGCCACCGCTCGGCGAAGGCATGATCCAGACCCTGATGATGCTGCACGAGCGGGCCTACCCGTGGGGCCAGGGCACGGCCCGGCAGATCTCCGCCCAGGCGGGCCAGGTGGCCAACGGGGTCCGGGAAGCCACCAAGATGTACCACAACACCGACCGGTCCGCGGCGGCGATGATGGACAACACCTACGACCGCGTGCAACTGCCGGACATGTTCGCCCGGCGACCGGGAGTTCCGCCGAACTTCGTCGGGCCGACCCCCATCACGCTCCCCCCGGCGTCCTTCGCCGACGTCGCCGAGCCGGAGGACGCCCTGCACGCGAGCCTGGCGTTCGACCATCCCGACTTCCAGGCCAAGTTCAACTGGATGACCGACACGTTGAGCCCGAGCGCCATCGTCCGCTCCGTCGTCCAGGCGGTGTTCCACAAGGACATCTTCGCGTTCTTCCTGAAGGACATCAGCGGCGACTGGAACGCCCTCTACGACTGCGGAACCGTGTGGTACCAGGCCGCCGGCGCGGTGCGCAACATCTCCAACAACCTGGTCGCGCACGCCACCCACCTGCCGACCGTGTGGTCCGGCAACGCCGCCGACGGTTGCGAGCTGTACCTCCTCCAACTCGACGCCGCCACCTACAGCGACGTCGCGATGTACGAGTACACCGGTCAGGCGTACCACGAGGCCGCGAAGGGCGCCTGGACCCAGTTCGAGCTGGCGGCGTCCCTGCTCGGCGACGCGCTGGACGCCTGCGTGGCCATCGGCGCCGCGGTCGGCGCCGGGATCGCGACGTCCGAGACGATCATCGGCGCGATCGCCGGGACCGGGACGGCCGGGTGGTACGCGTGGCGGGCCTGGAAGGCCTACGAGTCGGCCACCGAGATCATGGACGAGACCCAGAAGATGCTGGAACGGTTCGTCAACTCGGTGACCGTCATCGAGGCCACCGGCCGGCAGCTGACCAGAAATCCGCCGAGCGTCCTGCCGTTCCCGGCCGCTCCGTACCGTTTCCCGGGAGCCTGAGATGCCAGAAGAGATCTCGTTCGACGAAGCCGCCGCACGGGTCGAGCGCGACTTCCTGCGCCGGCTGGCCGAAACGGCTCCGGACGACGCGATCCGGGAGCTCGCCGGTGAGCTCCTCGCGGGCCGGATCCGGTGGTCCGAAGCGGCCCGCTCGCACGCCTACGGTGAGCCGCTGGCCCAGGTGATGACACCGGTCGTCGAGGACCCGCGGTTCCTCGACCCGGACGCGATCGCGCACTGGCAGGCCGAGGCGTACGCGTCCGCCGAGGCCCTGGGCCGGGTGGCCGGCCTGCCGGATCCGGCCGTGGCGAGCCGGATCGGCCGGCCGGGGTGATCACCGGTCGAGCTCGTCGAGGCGCCGGCGAACCTCGTCCGCCTCGGGGACCTCGAGCTCGAGATAGATATCGAGGGCCTGTCGCCAGTGGTCCCGGGCGTCCCCCGGGTCGGTTTCCCGCCGGGCGCGGGCGATCCCGTTGTGGGCGCGCGCCTCCTGGGGCCGCACGTGCACCTCGCGCGCCAGGGCGAGAGCGGCCTCGTGATGGCTGACCGCCCGCGCGGCCGACCCCATGGCCAGATAGGTCTCGCCGAGGTCGTTGAGCACCTCGCTCTCCGAGTTGCGGTCGCCGACCTTGCGCATGGTCGCCAGGCTGTGCTCGTGATGCTCGCACGCCTCGCGATAGCGCCCCAGATTGCGATAGACATTGCCCAGGTTGCCCAGCGCGGCGCCCTCGCCCTGGGTGTCGGCGCCCGCCCGCATCAGCACCAGGGCCTGCTGGTGATGGTCGAGCGCCTCCTCGTACCGGCCGAGGCGTTCGTAGACCATGCCGATGCAGGTCAGCGTCGCTCCCTCGCCGCGTTTGTCGCCGGTCTTGCGGCGCAGCGCGAGCGCCTGTTGATGGTGATCGAGGGCCGGGGAGAATTTGCCCAGGCGTTCATAGACCAGCCCGAGGGAGCTCAGCGTGCTGCCCTCGCCCCACTCGTCGCCGACCTTGCGCCGCAGGACGAGCGACTGCTGATAGTGGTCGATGGCGTCGTGATATCGCCCCAGCCGTTCCTGCACGACACCCAGATTGGCCAGGGTGGCCCCCGCGCCGCGCTCATCGCCGATCTGCCGGTAGCGCGCCAGTGCCTGGCGGTGGCGGTCGGCGGCCTCGGCGTACCGGCCCAGCCGTTCGCTGGTGATTCCGCAGTCGCGCTGGATCTCCGCCCACGCCTGGTGGTCGCCGAGGTCGGTGGCCGCCGTCAGCGCCACCTCGTGCAGTGCCAGGGATTCCCGGTAGCTGCCCCGGACCCGGAAATACTCCCAGAGCAGCACGGGCAGCTGCCAGGCGTGGGTGGGCCAGCCGTGCTCGGCGGCGTGGTGCGTGGCGCTGATCAGGTTGGCCCGCTCGGCGTCACACCAGGCGAGGGCGTCGGCGAAGCTCGACCGGGTGGCGGGCTGTCTCGGCGGGTCGGTGAGCGCGATGGTGACCCGTTGGCCGCGCCGGTCGAGCTGACCGCACGCGACATGGGCGCCGTGCAGGTAGTAGTCGAGCAGCCGGGTCACCGACTGCCGGCGGTCGGCCTCGGGCTCCTCCCGCCGGGCCAGGTCGGCGGCGAAATGCCGTAGCAGGTCGTGCGGGCGGTACCGGCCGGCTCGCGTCTGGTCGAGCAGATGAACATCGACGAGGTATTCGAGGTGCCGCTCGGCGTCGTCGGGATCGATGCCGGCCAACGCGGCGGCGGCATGCGCGTCCACGTCGGCGCCCGGATGCAGGCCGAGCCGCCGGAACAGGCTCTGCCGGGCCGGACTGAGCTGCTGATAGGAGAGCAGGAAGGCCCCGGCGACGCTGCGGTCACCGGTGCTCAGCTCGGCCAGCCGCCGGTGTTCGCCGCGCAGCCGATCGGCGAGATCCCGGGCCGTCCACACCGGACGCGACCGCAGCCGGGCGGCCGCGATCCGGATGGCCAGCGGCAGAAATCCGCAGAGCCGGACGACCACCGCGGTCTCGGGCGCGCCCGTCGCGCCCCGGTCGTCGCCCACGACCTGGGCGAAGAGCGAGGCGGCGTCGGCGGGCGGGAGGACGTCGAGCGGGATCGTCCGGGCGCCGTCCAGATCGGTCAGCCGCCGACGACTGGTGATCAGGGCCAGGCAGTTCGCGGAGCCGGGCATCAGCGGGCGTACCTGTGCGGCGTTCGCGGCGTTGTCGAGCACGATCAGCGCCCGCCGCTGAGCCAGCTCGGCGCGCCACCGGGCGGCCCGGTCGTCCAGCCCGTCGGGGATGTCCCGGCTTTCCACGCCCAGCGCGCGCAGCAGGGTATCGAGCGCGGAATGCGGGTCGACCGGCCCCCGTCCGACGGTGTGCGCGTGCAGATCGAGGAACAACTGCGCGTCCGGGTAGCGATCGGTCAGGCGGTGGGCGGCGTGGACGGCCAGGGCGGTCTTGCCGATCCCGGCCATACCGTCGATCGCGGACACCACGACCGCGGTGCCGGCCGTGGCCGGCAGCATCGCCAGCAACTGCGCTACTTCCGCCTCCCGGCCGGTGAAGTCGGCGACGTCGCCGGGAAGGTAGTTGCCGGGACCGGCGGTGACCCGGCGGGCCGGCGGCGAGGCCGGCTCGGGCCGCGGCGCTTCCCCGCGCAGCAGCCGGCCGTGGAGCTCACGCAGTTCCGGGCCGGGATCGGTGCCCAGCTCCTCGGCCAGGACCCGGCGGGTCGACTCGAACGCCTTCAGTGCCTCACCCGGCCGGCCGGCCGCCCACAGCGCCCGCATGAGCTGCGCGGCGAAGCGCTCGTGCAGCGGCTGCTCGAGGACGAGGTCGGCGAGCTCGCCGAGCACGCCGCGGTGCCGGCCCGCGGCGAGTTCGGCGTCGAAACGGTCCTCCAGCGCGGTCAGCCGCAGCTGAGCAAGCTGGGCGCCGACCCGTTCGCGTATCCGGTCCGATGCGACTTCGGCCAGCAGCGGGCCTCGCCACAGCGCGAGCGCGTCACGCATCAACGCCGACCGCGCGGCCGGATCGGCCTGCTCACGGGCCCGTTCGACCAGCGCCCGGAACTCGTGCACGTCGACCGCCCGGGTGTCCACCTCCGCCAGGTAGCCGCCGTCCCGGCTGACCAGGCGGATGCCCGAGGCGCCGTCGCCGTGCGGGTCGAGCACGGCGCGCAGCCGCGATACGTGCGTGTTCAACGCCATGCGCGCGGTCGCCGGCGGCTCGTCGTCCCACAGCAGCGAGGCCAGCCGCCCGACCGGTACGGGCACACCGGGCTCGAGGAGCAGCAGGCCCAGCAGGAGGCGCTCGCGGCGGCGACCGAGCGGGACCGGTACGCCGTCACGACTGGCCTCGACCCGCCCGAGCAGGCGGAACTGCATGACCCTCCGATTTGTCCACACCGAAAGTGATGGTACTGAATGGCTCGACGACCACACCGGGGCGGATCCGGCTCCCGTCCGGACGCCCTCGCTTCCCAGCTCAGCGCGAATTGTTCTTCGTATACAATCGCCGTCAGACTTCATCGCGAAAGGCGGTCGGGTGGCTACGGACTCGCCGGGCAAGATCGGCTCTCAGCACCTGCCCCTGCGCGACCAGGTGCTCGACGGCCTCCGGAAGGGGATCATCAGCGGCGACTATCCGCCCGGCGAGCGGCTGACCGAGGACCGGCTGGCGGAGGACTTCGGCGTCTCCCGCAACCCGATCCGCGAGGCCCTGCGCGTCGCCGAGGCGGAGGGATTCGTGGTGATCCTTCCGCGCCGGGGAGCGGTCGTCGCCTCTCCGAGCAGCGCGACGATCGACGACATCTTCGCGGTGCGCGAACGCCTCGAACCCCTGGCCGCGCGGCTCGCGGCCGAGCGGGCGGCGTCGGGCGACGTGACCACTCTGCGGTCCGTCCTTCAGCAGGCCCGCCTGGCGACCGAACGCCAGGACCTGCGCCGCGTGGCCGAGCTGAACAGCGCCCTGCACCTGCAGATCCTCGAGATGAGCGGAAATCCGTGGCTGGCGTCGATCGCCAAGGCGCTCTATCTGCACGTGCAGTGGGTGTTTCAGATGACCGCCAACGCGCGGGCCCCGCATTCGTGGGAGGAACACATCAAGCTGGTCGACGCCATCGAGTCGGGGGACGGAGACCTGGCCGAGGTGGTCGCCCTCTCGCACGTCGGGGCGGCGTCCCTGGCCGCTCACGAGACCACGGCGGGCGGCCACTAGCGGCCACAGGCATAGCCCTGCATGCCGCGCGGGTTCGCTCCCGCGCCGAGCACACGGGTGGCCGGGTCCCTCGACACCGCACACATCCGGCCGAGGCTCCACGCGCCGGACAGCCGGACGCGATGGCCGAGCGCGCCGAGTTCGTTCCGGACGTCTTCGTCCAGCCGGTCCTCGACGACCAGCACCCCGGGCTCGGTCTCCCGCGGATGGAACGAGGCCGGGAAGCTGGTGGTGTGCCACATCGGCGCGTCGATCGCCTCCTGCAGCGACTGACCACCGGCCAGATGGCGGAGCAGGAACAGCAACTGCCATTGATCCTGCTGATCGCCGCCGGGAGTGCCGCAGGCGAGCACGGGCTGCCCGTCGCGGTGCACCATGGTCGGGCTGAGCGTCGTGCGCGGCCGCCGGCCCGGCGCGAGCGAGGAGGGCAGCCCCTCCTCCAGCCAGAACATCTGCAGCCGGCTGCCGAGCGGGAAGCCCAGTTCGGGGATCGTGGGAGAACTCTGCAACCATCCCCCGCTGGGAGTTGCCGAGATCATGTTCCCCCAGCGGTCCGCGACGTCGACGTGGCAGGTGTCGCCGCGCGTCTCGCCGTCCGCCTTGACCGTCGGTTCGCCGGTCGTCGGGTCGAGGCCGGCGGCACGGCCGTGGCCGCGCTCGACGTACCGGGGAAGGCGTGGCTGCGCGCCGTTCGGACGGCCGGGGCGTAGGCCGGTGGCGGCCCGGTCGTCGATCAGGGCCGCTCGTTCCAGCGCGTACTCCCGGGACAGCAGCGCCTTCACCGGTACGTCGCCGGTGTCGCCGTACCAGGCCTCGCGGTCGGCGAAGGCGAGCTTGAGCGCCTCGACCTCGGCGTGGACGCCGCGCACGGTCGACGGGTCGTACGCCCGGGGATCGTCGAGCGCGTCGAGGATCGCCAGCGTCTGCAGCAGCACCGGTCCCTGGCCCCACGGTCCCGTCTTCGCGATGACGTGACCGTTCCACCGGTGCGTCACCGGCTCTTCCCAGGTGGCGGAGTACCCGGCCAGGTCGTCGCCGGTCACCAGGGCGGCGTGGGCGCGTCCGCTGGAGTCCGGGAGCGGCCGGCGGCCGAAGCGGTCGATCGCCTCGGCGACGAACCCTTCGCGCCACACCCGGCGCGCCGCCTCGACCTGGCCCGGGCGGTCGGAGCCGGCCTCTTCGGCGGACTTCACCAGTCGTTCCAGCGTGCCCCCGTACGCCGGGTTGGCGAACATCGCGCCCGCGGCCGGTGGCTTGCCCTGGCGCAGCCAGAGGCCGGCCGACGTGGGCCAGTGCTGTTCGAAGAGCGACTGCACGGCGGCGACGGTCTCCCCGACCCGTCCGATCAGCGGGTGCCCGGCGTTCGCGTACTCGATCGCGGGCGTCAGCACCTCCCGCAGCGAGCACGTGCCGTGGTCGCGCAGCAGAAGCAGCCAGGCGTCGACCGCGCCCGGCACGGCCGCGGCGAGCAGGCCGGATCCGGGGACGAGATCCAGGCCCAGGGACCGGAAATGCCCGATCGTGGCGCCGGCGGGCGCCGGGCCCTGCCCGCACAGCACGCGGGGCCGCGGGTCGGCCGCGGTCGCCACGATGGCGGGAACCTCGCCACCCGGGCCGTTCAGATGCGGCTCCACGACGTGCAGGACGAAGCCCGCGGCGACCGCCGCGTCGAAGGCGTTGCCTCCGCGCTCGAGAATCCCCATCGCCGCCTGGCTGGCCAGCCAGTGCGTCGAGGACACCATGCCGAACGTGCCCCGCAGGGTCGGTCGGGTAGTGAACGTCATCCCTCTGCCTCCAAGCGAACGTCCGGGCGCGTGCCGTCCGCCCCCACGAGGTGACACGCCGCCTCCCCGGTACCGATCTTCACCTGCGGCGGCACCTCGGTCGCGCACTTGTCGAACGCGAGGGGACACCGCGTACGGAACCGGCAGCCGGAGGGCGGGTCGAGCGCGGAGGGCAGGTCGTCGCCGAGCAGGACCGGCTTCCGTGCGCGCTGGCGCACCGGGTCCGCGACCGGGGCCGCCGCGAGCAGCGCCTGGGTGTATGGATGGGCCGGACGCGAGAAGATCTGTTCCCGCGAGCCCTTCTCCATGAGCTGGCCCAGATACATGACGGCGATCTCGTCGGCGAGATATTCCACCGCGGACAGATTGTGGGTGATGAACAGGCAGGCGAATCCGATGTCCCGCTGGAGATCGGCGAGGAGGTTGAGCACCGACGCCTGCACGGACACGTCGAGCGCGCTGGTCGGCTCGTCGGCGATGAGCAGCGAGGGTGAGGAAATCAGGGCCCGGGCGATGCTCACGCGCTGCCGCTGCCCGCCCGAGAGCTCGTGCGGATATCGCCGGGCGACCTCTTCGCGAAGGCCCACCCGGCCGAGCGCCTCGGCGACGCGCCGCTGCCTGTCCCGGCGGGAGATCCGCTCGCCGGACAGGCGTAACGGCTCGCCCACCACGTCACCGACGAGCATGCGCGGATCCAGCGATCCGGCCGGGTCCTGGAAGACGATGGACACCTGACTCCGGTACGGCCGCAACTGCCGCCGGGTGAGCCGGGTGGCGTCGACGCCGCCGATCCGGACGGTCCCGCCGGTCGGCTTCAGCAGCCGCACCACACAGCGGCCCACCGTCGACTTCCCGGAGCCGCTCTCGCCGACCAGTGCCGTGACGCCGCCCCGCGCGATGGTGAGAGACACTCCGTCGACGGCCCGCACCGGCCCGAAGTGCATCCGCAGGTCTTCGAGCTCGAGAGCGTTCGGGTGCGGGGTCATCGCTTCCCCTCCGGGTGCCAGCACGCGGCGAGGTGATTCGCGCGAACCGGCTCGAGCGGTGGCGCCGAGCCGCGGCACTTGTCGTCGGCCGCCGGGCAGCGGTCGGCGAACGTGCAGGCGTCCGGCTGGGTCGTCAGAACGGGCACGAGGCCGGGGATCTCCTGCAGCCGCTGGCTGCCGGCGTGCCGCCCGGGTACGGGCGACGCCCTCAGCAACCCGCTGGTGTAGTGGTGGCGCGGATAGGCGAACAGCTCGGTCACCGGTGCCCGCTCCACCACGCGCCCGGCGTACATGACGACCACGCGGTCCGCGATGTCGGCGATCACCCCCAGATCGTGGGTGATGATGAGGATGCTGGTGCCGAGCCGGTCGCGAAGGTCCCGCAGCACCTCGAGAATGCCGGCCTGCACGGTGACGTCGAGGGCGGTCGTCGGTTCGTCGGCGACCAGGACCGTCGGGTTGCACGCCACCGCCATCGCGATCATCACGCGCTGGCGCATGCCGCCCGAGAGCTGGTGCGGATAGTTGTCGACCCGCTGCGCGGCGGACGGTATGCCGACCAGCGACAGCAGCTCGACCGCCCGCTCCCGGGCCCGCCTGCGGGAGAGCCGCTCGTGCACCTGGAGAACCTCGCCGATCTGGCGCCCGACGGTGAGCACCGGGTTCAGCGACGTCATCGGCTCCTGGAAGATGTAGGCGATCTCCTTGCCGCGGACCCGCCGCAGCGCGGCCTCGTGGGCACCGACGAGCTCGGTGCCGCGGAGACGGACCGAGCCGGAGACGCGGGCGCTTCCCGGGAGGAGGCCGGCCAGGCTCATTGCCGTGACGCTCTTGCCGCAGCCGGACTCGCCGACGACTCCGACGATCTCCCCGGCGGCCAGGTCCAGGCTCACGTGATCGACCGCGGACACGTTGCCGCTCTCGGTCACGAACGAGACCGAGAGATCGGCGACCTCGAGAATCGGGGTCTCGGCCATCACCGGTCGCCCTTCGGGTCGAGTGCGTCCCGCAGAGCGTCGCCGAACACGTTGAACGTCAACGCCAGCACCATGATCGCGACACCCGGCAGGGTCGCCGCCCACGGGGCCCGGGCGGCGAACTGCTGCGCCGTCGCCAACATCGTTCCCAGGCTCGGCGCCGGCGGCTGGATGCCCAGGCCGAGGAACGAGAGCACCGCCTCGCCCAGGATCGCGGTCGGCAGCGCCACCGTGGCCTGGACCAGGATCACCGAGGTCGCGTTGGGAAGGATGTGCCGGACGAGGACCCACAGGTCACTGGCGCCGTCGACCACCGCCGCGGCGACGAAGTCGAGCGACTTGAGCCGCAGGGTGTCCGAGCGGATCACCCGGATCACCCCGGGAATATGCGCGATGCCGAGCGCCACCGCCGCGTTGCCGAGGCTGGCCCCCCGGATCGCCGCCAGCCCGACCGCGAGGATGAGGAAGGGAAACGCCAGCAGAAGGTCGGTGAAGCGCCCGATGACCGCGTCCAGGGACCGGAAGTAGCCCGCGGCGAGGCCGAGCGGCACACCGATGAGGAGCGAGGTGAGGACGGCGAGAAGTCCCACCTCGAGCGACGCCCGGGCGCCCAGCATGATGCGGGACAGCACGTCGCGGCCCAGGTCGTCGGTGCCGAGGATGTGCCCGGGTGTTCCCGGGGGCGCGAAGATGTGGGCGAAATCGGTCTGCTCGACCGCGTACGGCGCGATCCACGGCGCGAGCACGGCGACCAGGATCGCGATCGCCAGCACCGCGAAGCTCACGACCGCGAGCGGATTGCGCCGCAGGCGCCGGAATACGCGGGTGCGCCGGGTGAGGCCGGCCGGGCTGGTCTCGGCCACCGGAACACTGAGGATGGTCATGCCGCCTCACCCGCTACCCGGATGCGTGGATCGATGAGCGAGTACAGCAGGTCGACCAGAAAGTTGACCAGGATGTACGCCGTCGCGGTCAGCAGCACCACGGCCTGGATGACCGGGTAGTCCCGCTGGAACACCGCGTCGATGGTCAACTTGCCGAAGCCGGGCAGGCCGAAGATCTGCTCGGTCACGACCGCACCGGAGATGAGGCCGCCGAGCTGAAGGCCGACGATCGTGACGACCACGATGAGACTGTTCCGGAGAGCGTGCCGGCCGATCACGGCCCGCGGCGACAGGCCCTTGGCCTTCGCGGTGCGCACATAGTCCGCCGAGAGCGAGTCGAGCATCGCCGACCGGGTCTGCCGCATGATGATCGCCGCCAGGCCGGTTCCGAGGATCACCGCGGGCAGGATGATGTGGTGCAGGTTGCCCACCGGGTCCTGCAGGAGCGAGACGAAACCGGAGGCCGGAAACAGCCCGGTCGCCACCGAGAGGTACAGGATCGCGAGCAGGCCGAGCCAGAAGTGCGGGACCGACAGTCCGATCAGGGCCAGGCCGTTGGCCGCCCACTCCGCCGGGCGGCCGCGACGCACCGCCGCGACCACACCCGCACCGACCCCCAGCACCGCGGCGATGAGGATGGCCAGCACGGAGAGCTCGACCGTGACCGGCAGCGCGGTCCGGATCATGTCCGAGACCGGCAGGCCGGTCCGGATCGAACTGCCGAAGTCTCCGTGCAGGGCCCGCTCGATGTACCGCCCGAACTGGACCGTCACCGGCCGGTCCAGTCCGTACTCCTTGCGGATGGCCGCCAACGCGGCCGGCGTTCGGTCCTCCCCGGCCAGCGCGAGCGCCGGGTCACCCGGAAGGGCGCGGATGCCGAGGAACACCACCACCGTCGCCAGCACCAGGGTCAGCGCGGAGTGCCAGGCGCGGGTCAGCAGGTACTTGGCCACGGGTCCTACTTGGCGAAGCCGGCGAAGGCCGCGCGGATGACCCCGTCGGGAAATACCTGGATTCCCTTGACCTTGTTGGAGAACGCCGTCAGGTTGGCCTGCCGGTAGAGGTAGATGAGCGAATCATCCTGCTGGAGCAGGGTTACCGCCTGGCCGTACAGCGTCTTGCGCTCGCTGAGATCGTTCGACTGGCGCGCCTTGTCGAGGACGGCGTCCACCTGCGGGATGCTGGTGCCGGAGACGTTCTGGCTGCCACCGGTGCCCACGAAGTTGGTGATGTTCGCGTCCGGGTCGATGCGCCCGCTCCACCCCAGCTGGAGGATCTCGAAGTTGCCGCGGTCCTGCTCGTCGAGGAGCGAGGAGTACTCCACCGGCTTGATCTTGAGGTCGAAGCCGCCGTCCTTGACCATCGCCTGCAGAGCCTGGGCCAGGCGCAGGGAGTCGGGAGTGTTCGACACGAGCATGTTGACGGTGTACGGCGCCGTCACGCCGGCTTCCTGCAGGAGCTGTTTCGCCTTCGCGGGATCGTGCTCCCGGCACTTCTGGGCCGCGTCCGACGAGAACGGGCTCGCCGGCGAGATCGGGCCGCAGGCCGGGGTCGGGATCCCGTTGAAGACCGCGTCCACCAGCGCCTTGCGGTCGACCGCGTACTCGAAGGCCTGCCGCACCTTGGCGTCCTTTGCGATCGGGCGGTCGATCGGCTTCGGCGGGGTGCCGACGCCGTCGACGTTGCCGACGTTGATCGTGATTCCCTGATAGCCCAGCGACGGTGACTGCAACACCGTCAGCGCCGGGTCCTTGCGGAGGCTGTCGACATCCTGGGTGGAGACGCTGTCGGCGACCTCCGCGTCGCCGGAGCGCAGGTTGGCCGAGCGGATGCTCGCGTCGGTCAGGATGCGCCAGGAGATGGAGTCGAGATGGACCTTGGCGGCATCGTAGTAGTTCGGGTCCCGCACGACGTCGATCGAGCTCTGCGGCACCCGCTTGGCGAACTTGAACGGGCCGACGCAGACCGGTGCCGAGGAGAAGTTGGTGCCCAGGCGCTTCAGCGCGGCCGGGCTCATGATCATGCCGGCCCGGTCGGCCAGCGCACCCACGAGCGGCGCGAACGGGGTCTTCAGGTGGACGACGACGGTTTGCGGGTCGGGTGCGTCGACCGTGCTGATCGGCCCCAGCTCGCTCTTACGCGCCGACTCCGGCAGGGTCAGATCGCGTTCGAGGGTGGTCTTCACCGCGGCCGCGTTGAATGCGGTGCCGTCGGCGAACCGAACGCCCTGGCGCAGCGGAATCGTGACGCTCCGGCCGTCCGAGCTGACCGCCGGAAGCGCGGTGGCCAGCTGAGGCACCACCTTGGCCTGCGGGTCGACGTCGTACAACTTCTCGCACATCGCCTGGAAGACATAGCGTGAGTAGAGGCTGCGGGACAAGGACGGATCCAGCCGGTCGGGTTCCGCGGATAGGGCGACCGTCAGCTTGCCCCCCGCCTTGACTTCGTCCGCATTGGCCGGCGCGCCGAAGGAATCCCCGCCCTGCGACGGCTTCGCCCCCGATCCGGTTTTCTGGGACACCGGTGAGCAGGCTGTGAGGGCCAAGACGAGCGCGACTGCCCCGATGGCGGCCCGGCCGGTCGCGCGCGAGAGGTTCGTCATGACGGGCTCCTATATCGACGATTGTCGGAGCGTATGTTGTATACGATGATCTCGCAAGGCTGGGTTCCGAGCCCGTCGCCGAGGACCCGGCCGGCGGCCTTCGCGAGGCGGCGGAGGCACCCTGACCTGCGCAGTCGGAAGGTTCTCCGACCTGGGTAGGAGATGAGGTGTGGTCCCCGGCCGGATGACCGCGACCGGCTCCGAACGGCACCGTGGTGGGCATGACGCAACCACCTCATTCCTCCGCGCCCGCCGCGGCGCTCACCGCCCGGCGGCTCACCAAGCGGTACGGCCGGCCGCGGTCGACGATTGTGGGATTGAGCGGACGGCTTTGTCCGGCGGCGCTGTCACATCCCGAAGTGCGTGCCGGCGACGGCGCCGACCGCGGCATCGGTTCCACCGACCTCGACGTGCGCGATGTTCTGCCGGCCGAAAAGATAGAGGAGCAGTTCGCCGGGGTCTCCGGCTATTCGGGCGACCGGTTCTCCCCGCCGTGCCCGAACGGTGTGGCCGGTTCCCGCCCAGCAGACCTCGAGTCCGGCGTGGCGCAGCCGGCGGGACAGGAACCAGGCACTGCGGATGACGTTGTGCCACAACGCCTCCCGCATCGCGGGCTCGTGGGTCCGGGGACCACGGCCGTTGGCCCGCCGGACGTCCTCGTGGTGGACGAAGAACTCGTTGAGGCTCGCAAGCCGTCGCACCCAGCCGATGCGGAAGGGCCCCGGCGGTGTTCCCGATCGCAGGGTCGCGGTGAGCTCGGTGAAGTCCCGTTGCGCGAGGTCCCGTTGCCGCCGTTCGGCCAGGCGCCGCCAGGCGCCGGGCAGGACGAGTCCGGGGGCGCCGAGCGGGTCGTGGTCGCGGAGGATCAGGTGGGCGGCCATGTCGCGGGTCGTCCAGGGTTGAAGAAGCGTCGGCGCGTCGGGCCCGAGCTCGTCGAGCAGGTCCGCGACCTGTAGGCGTTCGATGTGGTCGAAGAACTCAGGCATGGCAGGTCTCCCGGGTCATGCGGGCCGGGTCAGGAGGGGCAGCAGGACGGCGTCGACGATCTCGGTCAGGACGTGGTCGGGAATGGGTGCTCCGTAGAACAGGAAGTGGTGATCGACCAGGGCCGGCGCCAGGGCGATGTGCTGAGGTGTGACCGCGTGCGCCGGGATCTCCCCTCGCTTGACGGCGCGGTCGAGCACTTCGGACATGCGCCGGTTGCGGGAGTCGAACATGCTCGTCCGCACCGTGGCGATCGGGGTCGACTCGCGCAGGCCCTCGGCCATGAGGCCGCGGATCACCTCGCCCATGAGCCCGTTGAGCTGGGCCGCGCCGTCGCGGAGAAGGGCCAGGACGTCGCCCCGCAGGCCGCCGGTGTCCGGGGTCGGTGACGGTGCCCCGCGGCGATGCCGCAAGGCGGCGAGCACCAGGTCGGCGCGACCGGGCCAGCGTTTGTACAGCGACGCCTTGCTGGTGCGGGCCCGGGCGGCGACCCGCTCCATGGTCAGGCGGGCGTAGCCCACGTCGGCGAGCTCGGCCAGCGTGGCCTCGAAGATCGCCGCGTACAGCGTCTCGCCCCGGCGCCTCGGCAGCGTTCGATGGTCCACCGGGCCGGCACCGGCCGGCTGACTCTCCATCGCCACTTCCTCCTTCCGCACCGGCCTCCCTCCGCGCCGGCCGAATCCCTGGAAACCGTATCGGTGTGCCCCGCTCCGGCCGAACAGAGTCCGTTGCGTTCTCTATCGCGGCTCGCTATCGTGGCCGCTTAGAAAACTGACCGTACTCTAAGGGGTCCCGGCATGCAGGCCTTCGCTCGATGGGTGGTCCGGCGGCGCTGGTGGGTGATCGGCGGCTGGCTGGTGGTCGTGCTGGCCCTGGTCACGGTGTCCCGGCTGGGCGGCGGGGCCGTCTACAGCAACGACTTCCGGTTCTCGGGGTACGACTCGCAGGCGGCCCGGGTGATGCTGGAGCAGCAGTTTCCGAGTGCCGCCGGGGACAGCGACCAGATCGTGTTCCACACGACCGCCGGACGGGTGACCGACCCCCCGCTCCGTGCCCGGATGCAGGCGACGCTGGCCCAGGTGCGGACCCTCCCGCACGTCGTCGGCGTGGCCGATCCGTACGCGTCGTCCGGCCAGGCTGTCGCCGGCGACGGCACCACCGCGTTCGCCACGGTCACCTTCGACGCGGACGCGAACCGGTTGTCCAAGGAGACCGTCACCGCGGTGATCGCGACGGCGGAGGCGGCGCGAACGCCGACGCTCCAGGTGGAGCTGGGCGGGCAGGCCATCGAGCAGACGGAATCGGCCGGCCCCGGCGCCGCCACCATCGTCGGCCTCGGCGCCGCCGTGCTCGTGCTGTTGGTGCTATTCGGCTCGGTCACCGCGATGCTGATGCCGATCATGACCGCGCTGATCGGCATTCTCGCCGGCACCAACCTGAACGCGCTGGTCAGTCACGGGATGGATCTGAACAGTGCCACCCAGGCCGTCGCCCTGATGATCGCCCTCGGCGTCGGCGTCGACTACTCGCTGTTCGTGGTGTCCCGGTTCCGAGCCCTGCTGGCCGCGGGAGAGGACCCCGAGTCCGCCGCGGCCGGATCGGTGAACACGTCCGGCCGTGCGGTCCTGTTCGCCAGCTGCCTGGTCATGCTGGCCCTGTTGGGCATGCTCCTGCTGCGGGTCACCATCACCGACGGCATCGCCGTCACCGCGGCCGTCGACGTGGCCTTCACCATGGCGGCCGCGATCACCCTGCTCCCGGCGGTCCTGTCGCTCATCGGCCACCGGGTCAACAGTCTGCCGGTGCCCGGCCGGCGACGTCCGGGCACGAACGCGGCGGCGTCCGGGCGGCTCACCGCCTGGACCGGGCTGGTCCGGCGCCGCCGGTGGTTGTTCGCGGGCGCGGTGACCGGGCTGCTGCTGGTGCTGGCGGCCCCCATCGCCACCATGCGGCTGGGCAGCTCCGACGCCGGGGCCGATCCGGCGGGCAGCACGACCCGCCAGGCGTACCGGCTGCTCGCCGACGGCTTCGGGCCCGGCGTCAACGGGCCGCTGCTGCTGGCCGCCGCGCTGCCCGGGCCGTCCGCAACGGCGGCACTGCGAAACCTGACCACCGCCGTACGGGCCGACCCCGGCGTGAGCTCGGTGAGTCCGCCGCGCGTCAATCCGGACGCGACCGCCGCCGTGATCCAGGTGTACCCGCGCACTTCACCCCAGAGCGCGCGGACCAGCGACCTGGTCCACCGGCTGCGCGACTCGACGATCCCGCACGCCACCGCCGGCACCGGCCTGATCGTCCACGTCGGCGGCCCGACCGCGACCTTCATCGACCTGTCCTCGCTGCTGGCCGGGCGGTTCGTGCCGTTCGTCGCCGTCGTCGTCGCGATCGGCTTCGTGGTGCTGCTCGTCCTGTTCCGGTCGGTGGCCGTACCGCTCACCGCCGCCGTGCTGAACCTGCTGTCGATCGGGGCCGCCCTCGGCGTGGTCGTCGCCGTCTTCCAGTACGGCTGGACCGGGCTCTCTCCCGGACCGGTGCAGTTCGCCCTGCCGGTCATGATGTTCGCGATCGTGTTCGGGCTCTCCACCGACTACCAGGTGTTCCTGCTCACCAACGTGCACCAGGAGTGGAACGCGCACCACGACAACACCCGCGCCGTACGCGCCGGCATGAACCGGGTCAGCGGCATCATCACCGGCGCCGCGATAATCATGGTCGCGGTCTTCAGCTCGTTCGTCCTCGGCGGCCAGCGCCTGCTCGAGGAGATCGGTGTCGGTCTGGCCGTCGCGGTGGCGCTGGACGCCTTCCTGATCCGCTTCGTCCTCGTTCCCGCCGTCATGTTCATCCTCGGCCGCCTCAACTGGCAGTTGCCCCGCTGGCTGAACTGGCTGCCGGCCGTCCACGCCGAGCCGGAGGCCCCGGTCACGCCGGCCTCGTAGCAGCGCTCGACTGTCGCTTATTTATCGTGGTAGCTTCCATCGCGATCGTCGAAGCTGTCGTTCAATTGAAGCGGTAGGTGTCGTCTTGCCGGTCGTGCGCGCCGCGCCGCTCGCCCTGTCCGGCGCCCAGCAGGCCGAGCTGGCCCGCATGGCGGCGTCCGCCGCGTTGCCGCGGCGACGGATCGTCCAGGCCCGGGCGCTGCTGTGGGCAGCCGACGGCGTGGCGAACGAGGAGATCGCCCGGCGCGCCGGGGTCGACTCCGACACGGTGCGACGGTGGCGCAAGCGCTTCGCGGCGAGCGGCACGGCGAGCGTCGGGATGATCGCGAAGGGCCGCGGCCGCAAGCCGTCGCTGCCGCCCGGCACGGTCGCCGAGGTTCTGCGTCTGACTCGGACGGAGCCGCCACCGGACGGCTCGGCGCACTGGAGCACCCGCTCGATGGCGGCGCGGGTCGGCGTCGGGAAGGACACCGTCGCGCGGATCTGGGCCGATCACCGGCTCACGCCCAGGAAGACCGATCAGCAGCTCCCGGCCGGGAAGGCCGATCACCGGCTCACGCCCCGGAAGGGCGAGACGGCCGGGGAGATCGAAGCGCATTCGCCCCGCGAGCCGGCCGGCGCGGTGCCGACGATGGCCGACGTCGCCCGGCGCGCGGAGGTCTCCGTCAGCACGGTCTCCTATGCGATGACCGGGGCCCGGCCGATCTCGGAGGCCACCCGGGAGCGGATCCGGTGGGCGATGCTCGACCTGGGTTACACACCGAACGCCCTGGCCCGCGGGCTGCGGGGCAAGCGCAGCCGGATCCTCGCGGTTCTGTTCCCCAAGAACGAGCGGGACATCGACCTCGGCTCGATGGAGTACATTCTCGGCGCCTCCGATCACGCCCAGCGGCGCGGCTACCACCTGCTGCTGTGGACCACCGGGGTGGAGGCGCTCGACGACCTCGCCGGGCTCGCCCGGCAGGGCCTGGTGGACGGCGCCCTGCTGATGGAGGTCCGGCTCGACGATCCGCGGATCGGCGTCCTGCGCGATTCGCGGCTGACGTTCACGATGCTCGGCCGCAACGCCGAGCCGGGCGACCTCGACTACGTCGACACCAATTTCGACCAGTGCGCGCGGCTCGCGGTCGAGCACCTGGCCGGGCTGGGTCACCGGAATCTCGGCTTCGTGCACCAGAACGCCGAGACGATCGAGTCCGGGCGGGGCAACGCGATCCGGCTGCGTGACTGCATGGTGCGGGCGGCGCGGGACGCCGGCGTCACGCTCACCGCGCTGACCTGCCGCCGGAGCATCGCGGGCGGCCGACAGGCGTTCGCCGAACTGATCGCCGCCGACCCGCGGGCGACCGCGGTGATCGCCTTCAACGAGCAGGCCACTCCCGGCCTGATGGCCGCCGCGGCCGAGAGCGGCCGCCGGGTGCCCCGGGATTTCTCCGTCCTGGCCGTCGACATGCCGGCGCAGGGGGCCCTGATGACCGCGCCGACCGTCACCACCGTCGGGCCGGGCGCCGCCGCCATGGGCAAGGCGGCGGTGGAGATGCTGATCCGCCGGATCGAGGGCGAGAAGCCCGACGGGGCGACGCAGGTGCTTTTCGACGGCGAGCTGACGGTGCGGGCGAGCTGCGGTCCGCGCCGGCGTTGACACGCCCTCCGAAGCGACTTAACGTCATCGCTTAATCGAAACGAATCGATGCCCGTCGCTCAGGAGGGTGAGTCGATGCCGAAGAGAATCCACCTACGAACCGCGACGGCACTGGCGGCCGCGGGCGCGCTTCTGGTGAGTGCGCTGCCCGCCGGCGCGGCGAGCGCGGCGTCCACGTTCACCCAGACCGACCTCGTCCGGACGACGAACGCCTTCCTGAACGCCTACTACATCAACGGCGGCGACTTCAAGACGAGCGGATCCGACGGCAGTGCCATCCACTTCTGGGAGGCGTCGTTCAACCGGGAGACCCTGACTGACGCCTCGAGGCTCACCGGCCAGTGGAAGAGCAAGATCAGCGAAACCTACTACCGGTACGAGAACACCCACTCGGCCAACCGCTTCGGCAACCCGAAATGCTGGATCGGCAACGACTCGGACTGGAACGACGACTACTCCTGGGCCACTCAGTTCGCCCTCGACGCGTACGAGGCCACGGGCGACCCGCACATGCGCGACCAGGCCAAATGGCACACGGATTTCTTCTACCGGGACTACTACGACAACATCGACGGCGGCGGGTTCTGGCGTGAGCGCGGCGTCCAGGACCAGAAGGACGTCCCGTCGAACGGCTTCGCCATCGCGGCGGCGGAGCTGGCCCGCTACTACCCGGCCACCACGGTCCACAACGATCCGCTGAACGTCGACCGGACCTATCTGCAGATCGCCCAGGACACCTACAACTGGCTCAAGGCCAGCTTTCTGCGCTCCGACGGCGGCTTCGAGAACTCCATCTCCGGACGCGACTGGGACGACAACCTCTACACCTACAACGCGGGCGTCTTCCTGGAGCTCGCCGCCAACCTCTACGACCTGACCGGGAACACCGCGTACATCACTGACGGCCGGCGGGTCGCCGACTTCGCGAAGAACCACTTCACGACCGGCAGCAACAAGGTCATCGTCTACGAGGACCACGTCGGCGAGGACGGGCTCTACCGGCCGGACCCGGTCACCAACTACGAGATCGTCTTCAAGGGGATCTTCCTCCGCGGCCTCTACAAGTTCATCACCATGGGCCGGCAGAGCCAGTACCTGGACTGGCTCAGCGGCAACGCCCAGTCGGCCTACGACCACCGGACCAACGATCTGCCATCGGCCACGTTCGACCAGACAGTGACCAACGGCCGGTCCACCGGAGTCGCGTCCGGCCTCGCGGCGATGACCTACACCCTGGCCGCCCGCAAGCTCTCCGGCCGGATCGAGGGCGAGAACGGCCAGAAGTACGGAACGGGCCGCAACGAAACCGCCGCCTCGGCCTCCAACGGCCAGTTGGTCGGCAGCATCGACATCGCGGGTGCCGGGGTCGCGTTCCGCAACGTCTCGGCGGCGAGCGCGCTGACCTTCCGGACCGCGAGCGCCAATACGGGCGCCGAACTCAGCCTCTACGTCAACGGGGTCAAGGCGCGCGACGTCAGTTTCCCCTACACCGGAAGCTGGAACGCGGCCTTCGCCGACACCACCGTCGCGGTCCCCATTCCCGACGGTGCGACGATCAAAATCCAGTTCGACCCCGGGGACGTCGCGGCGAACATCGACTACCTGACGCTCTCCAGCACCTAGGGCACCGCCGGCACGGCCGGGGAAGCGATTCCCCGGCGACGCCCTGCATCCGCTCCCCCGATCCTCCGGCCGGCGCAGAGCCCGGGCCAAGACGTGGGAATTCCGTCCTCTGTATTCACAGATTTGAATACAGCCTTGAGGAAGCGCTTCCCCTGAGCGCATACTCCAGGCATCAAATGGCGGTCATCTCCCGTCAATCCCCCATCGGGCGGGAAGGTGGCACGACACAGAGGACTGTCATGACCTCATCCCCCTCTCCCCATCCCCGAACCCGCACCAGAGCCTCGCTCGCGGCCGCGCTGACCGCGGCCCTGACCGGCAGCATCGCGCTGATCGCCGCGGCCGGCAGCGCCGAGGCCGCGAGCGGCGTCGTCCAGGCGGAGACGTACGCCGCCCAGTCCGGCGTCCAGGTCGAGACCACCGCCGACACCGGCGGCGGCCAGAACCTGTCCTACCTCGCCAACGGCGACTGGACCCGGTACGACGGCATCGACCTCGGCACCGGCGGTCCCCTGACCGTCTCGGCCCGGGTCTCCTCCGCGGTCGGCTCGGGCGCCGTCGAACTGCACACCGGGTCGGCGACCGGCCCGTTGCTCGCGCAGTTCCCGGTCACCGCGACCGGCGGCTGGCAGAACTGGGTCACCCTGACCGCGACGGCCGCCACCCACCCGGCCGGCGCGCAATCGGTGTACGCGGTCATGAAGAGCACCCAGGCCGGCGACTTCGTCAACATCAACTGGTTCTCGTTCGGTGACGGCACCGGCGGCCAGCCCGACCCGGGCTGGGTGACCATCGACCAGGCCAAGTGGAACGCCCAGCTGGCCGCGTTCCGGGCGATGACGCCGCGGCCGGTGCCGGCCAATTCCGTACGGGTGCCCGAGTTCAACGCCTCCTGCCTCTACAGCCACTCCAGGCCGGACGACCCGATCGTCTTCCCCGGCCTGCCGGGCGCCTCGCACATGCACAGCTTCCTCGGCAACAACGCCACCGACGCCAACACCACGACCGATACCCTGCTCAGCAACGCCGGCTCCAGTTGCAAGCCGGCCGAGGACCTCTCGGCCTACTGGATTCCCACGCTGTACGAGCACGGCCAGGTCATCGAGCCGAAGGACGTGACCGTCTACTACGGATCGCGGCTGACCGACCCGTCGAAGACGGTGCCGTTCCCGCAGGGCTTCCGCATGATCGCGGGCGACGCCAAGCTGCAGGTCCCGACGCCGGCCGGCTCGGTCAATCAGTTCTACTGCGCGGGCGCGGGCGGTGAGACCGGCCGCAGCGCGGATGGCAACTGGCCGCTCTGCGCACCCGGCGCGACGCTGATGTTCCAGCTCGTCTTCCCCGACTGCTGGGACGGCGTGCACCTGGACAGCCCCACCCACAAGGCGCACGTCGCGTACACCTACGACGGCACCTGCAAAGGGGACTTCCCGGTGGCGATCCCGTCGCTGTCGTTCCTGATCGCCTATCCGACCAGCGGTACGGCGGACGGCTTCCAGCTCGCCTCGAAGA
The DNA here is from genome assembly GCF_040682075.1 of Actinoplanes sp. NPDC051411. Taxonomy (NCBI): domain Bacteria; kingdom Bacillati; phylum Actinomycetota; class Actinomycetes; order Micromonosporales; family Micromonosporaceae; genus Actinoplanes; species Actinoplanes sp. NPDC051411. Next base: position 34,984 of record NZ_JBFBAD010000053.1, read on the forward strand.
TGGCCTCGTCGATGCACGGCGACGCGTTCTTCGCCTGGGACGACGCCGCCCTCGGCCACCGGGTCAAGGACTGCGTCGTCCAGCGGGCCAAGTGCAACACCGCGGGCAACTTCTGACCCGTACGCCATCGGAGCCCGGCCCCCGCGACGGGGCCGGGCTCCCGAAGGTCAATCGAGGGCAGCGAGCCGTACGCGGACCTCACCGGCGTCGGGGTGGCCGAGTTCGGTGAGGATGTCCAGCGCGTGCCGCCAGGCGTCCCGGGCCGCCTTCGGCTCGTGGGCGGCCCGGTGCGCGTCGCCGAGCCAGGTCAGGATGCCCGTCTCCAGGTAGCGGTCGCCCAGTTCCCGGCACAGGTCGAGGGCTTGCCGGTAGCAGCTGACCGCCTCGGCCTGCTCGCCCAGGTGATGGTGGGCGTAGCCGAGAGTGTCCCAGGCGAACGTCTGGCCCTCGCAGTCGTCGAGCTCCCGCAGCAGCGGTAGAGCCTCCAGGCAGCAACGGAGCGCTTGCGGGTAGTCGCCGAGGCGGGCATGGGACCAGCCGACCGCGTTGAGCGTCTGGGCCTGCCCCAGTCGATGGCCGGTGACCGCGTGCAGGGCTTGCGCCTGCCGCACGTGGTGCAGGGCGCCGGCGAGAGCGGCTGCGCCCTGCCGCACCGCTACCCGCGCGAGGTCGAGGTGGGTGTCGGCCTGCCCGGCCAGGTCACCGAGCCGGCTGAAGAGGTCGAGCGCCTCGCCCAGCCGGGTGCGCGCGTCGTCGAAGTGGCCGAGCCGGAGCTGGGCGCGGGCCAGGATGCGGCGGGCCACCGCCTGCCCGGCCGGGTCGGTCAGGCGGTTGGCGGCGGCCACCGCGGCGTGGCCGATCACGGCCAGATCGTGCCAGTGCCCGCGCCGGTCCAGGAAGGTGTCGAGAGTGCCGGCCAGTTGCCAGGTGTGGGCGTCGAACCCGCCCGCGGCGGCGTGGTGCACGGCGGCCATCAGCGCGGCGTGCTCGGCGGTGAACCAGACCAGCGCCGCCTTGTGGTCGGCCGGGTGTTCGGGGTCGACGCCGGGCCGGGGCGCCGGGAGGGCGACCAGGTCCCGGGCCGGGGCCAGCAGCCGGGCCGCGGCGTGCGCGCTGTGCAGATAGTGGTCCAGCATCCGGTGCTCGGCGGTGTGACGTTCCTGGTCGCTGTCGGTGCCCCGAGCCCGGTCGATGGCGTACGCGCGGAGCAGGTCGTGGAAGGCGAACCGGCCGGGGGCGTGTTCGGTCAGCAGGCTGGCCCGGGTCAGCTCGGCCAGCAGCACCCGCGCCCGCGGTGCCGGCAGCCCGGCCAGGCCGGCCGCCGCCGCGGTGGCGACCTCGGGACCGGGATGGAGCCCCAGCAACCGGAACAGCCGGGCGGCCGCCGAACTCAGCGCGACGTAGGACCACGAGAACACCGCCCGCACCTCGCTGGCCGGGTCGTCGGCGCACAGGGCGTCCAGCCGCCGTCCGGCCTCGGCCAGCTCCGCCGCGAGGACGCGCAGCGGGAAGCCGGTCTGCGCGGCACGAGCGGCGACAATGGTCAGGGCCAGCGGCAGCCGGGCGCAGCTGGCGATGATCTGCCGCGCGGCGTCGGGTTCGGCGTCCACCCGCGCGGCGCCGAGCCGGCTGCGCAGCAGTTGCCGCGCCGCGTCATCGGTCAGCAGGTCCAGCCGGACCGGGTGCGCACCGTCCACCGCGACCAGGCCGGAGAGCAGGTTGCGGCTGGTCACCACGGCCACCGCCCCGGCCGACCCCGGCAGCAGCGGTCTGACCTGCTGGGCGTCGCGGGCGTTGTCCAGCAACAGCAGGATCCGCTTGCCGTCCAGCAGGCTGCGGTACAGGGCGATCTGCGACTGCGCGTTCTGCGGGATCCGGTGCGGGGGCACGCCCAGCGCGTCGAGGAAGCCGCGTACCGCCTCGGCCGGATCCATCACCTGCCCGCCGGGGTCGAACCCGCGCAGGTCGACGTACAACTGGCCGTCGGGAAACCGGTCCCGGAACTGGTGTGCCCAGTGCACCACCAGCGCGGTCTTGCCGACGCCGGCGGTGCCACCGACCGACATGACCGCCGGAATCCCCGCGCTCGAGGCCGCCTCCACCCGCGCGGTGAGCGTGGCCAGCTCGTGGCACCGGCCGACCAGGTGAGCGACCGGGGCCGGCAACTGGTGGGGCAGAACCGCACCCGCCGGATCGGACCCCGGCCGGATGCCCGGCGCGGCGACGGAGACCGCCGCGGTGAGGATCTGCTGGTGCAGGGCCTGCGCCTCCGGGCCGGGATCGGTGCCCAGCTCCTCGGCGAGGCGACGGCGCAGCGCTTGATAGTGCTCGAGCGCGTCGGCCTGCCGGCCGCAGCGGTACAGGGCGAGCATCAGCTGGCCGGCCACCCGCTCGTCCAGTGGATGGGCCGCCGCCCGGGTGGCCAGGCAGTCGAGCAGCTCACCGTGCCGGCCCAGCCGCAACGCCAGGTCGGTGTGTTCCAGCTCGACGGCGAAGCGCTGCCGGTGCAACGTCCGGCGCTGGCCGTCCAGCCACGGCGTATCCAGGCTGCCCAGATCGGCGAAGGCGTCGCCCCGCCACAGCCGCAGCGCGTCGTCGAACGTCGCGTACGCGTTTCGCTCGTCGTCGTCGGCGCGAGCCTGTCTGACCAACTGCCCGAAACGGTGCAGGTCGGTGACCGGGCCATCGGCGGCCAGCTGGTATCCACCGGGCGTGCGGGAGATATCGACGTCGGTGGAGTCGGCGAGCGCCCGGCGCAGCCGGTGCAGATAACCGTAGAGGGTGTCCCGGGCCCGCCGCGGCGGACGATCCGCCCACACCCGGTCGATCAACTGGTCGACCGTTACCGTGCGGTTCGCATCGACCAGCAGGGCCACCAGCACACACCGTTGCCGGGCGTGGCCGAGATCGACGGGGTGTCCATCGAGGTCGGCCACCACGTCGCCGAGTAGCCCGAACCGCACCGTCATCACGCCACCTGACCGCAACCCTTCGCCACCCGTCCGTTGGCGTCGACTGCTTTCACCAGCGGGTACAAGAAATATCCCAGATCGGTTCCAGGTCGGCCACCCAGGGTCGTATCAGCGGTAAACGACCGTCCAATTCGGTGGAAGAAGGACCCCATGAAGAAGTTGCTGACGTCCGTTGTCGCGGCGGTCGCCCTGGCCGCGATGGTCTCCGCGCCGAACGCGCTGTTCGGCTTCACCGGACACGGGCACGATCCGGTGTCAACCAAATACGTGTGCTGCTGATCGCACAACCCCACCGAGCCGGGCCTGCGCTGTTTGACCGCGCAGGCCCGGTTGTGCGTGCCGGCGGCGAGGGTCCGCTACTCGGTACTACCGGATAGCGGTACTCGGTGCTACGGTATAGCGGTACCCAGTAGTACAAGGTACCGGGATGCCGGAAAGGGGCCGCGGTGGACGACCTGACGGAGATGCTGAAGGGCACGCTCGAGGGGTGCGTCCTCGAGATCATCGGCGGCGAGGAGACCTACGGGTACGCCATCACGCGGCGGTTGAACGAGCTCGGCTTCGCCGACGTCATCGAGGGAACGGTCTACACGATCCTGCTGCGGCTGGAGCGCAACGGGCTCGTCCAGGTCACGAAACGACCGTCCGAGGTGGGCCCGCCGCGCAAGTTCTACACGCTCAACGACGCCGGCCGCCAGGAACTCGCGACTTTCTGGGCGAAATGGCAATACGTCTCGTCACGCATCGACAAGCTCAGGGAGGGCGGGAGATGAGCTTCTGGGAGACCATCACCGGCAGCGATCTGACCCGGGAATACAAGGCGTTCGAAACCCGGGCCGGGGCATTGCCGCCCGACTACCGGGCGGCCTGGGAACAGATCAAGGCCAACCTCTTTCCGTACGGGGACTTCACCGGCCGCAACCTGATGCCGATCCTCGACGCCGCCCTCGGCCTGCTCGAGGAGGCGGCGGCGGACGGGCAGAGCGTCCACGACGTGCTCGGCGACGACATCCCCGGCTTCTGCTCGGCACTGGCCGGCGGCAAGGGGGCCAAGACCTATCGCGATCGGTGGCGCGAGCAGTTGAACCGCAACGTCGCCCGCAAATTGGGCCGGCTGGGAGGCTGACGTGGGCATTCAGGACATCATCGAGGGCAAGAAGCAGTGGCGGGCGCACGTGGCCCGGGTCAAGGCGCTCCCGCCGGACTATCAGATCGTCTACCAGGAGATGCAGCGATATCTGTTCAAGGTCGGCCCGACCGGCCTGCTCGACGGGGGCCTGCTCTCCGGGATCGTCGACTTCTTCGCCGAGGGCGCCGCGAACGGCAAGGGGGTCCTGGAGCTCATCGGCACCGACGTGGCCGCCTTCTGCGACGACCTGATCAAGGACTCGCGCACCCACGCCGACGTCTATCAGGAGTCGATCAGCGGCAATGCCGGCACCGGCGGGAAGTAGCGTGTGAGGGGCCGCCCACTGCCCGCATCTCGCGGCGGTCCCCCGGGTTTGAACGCGCAAGGAGCGGCAGTTTCGCGTGCCAGAATCCGGCATGACGATTCGCCGTGCCGTGCCCGACATCACCACCGCCGACCCCGCCGCGAGCAGCGCCTTCTACCAGCTTCTCGGCTTCCGCGAGGAGATGAACCTGGGCTGGGTGGTCAACCTGGTCTCACCGTCCAACCCGACCGCGCAGGTCATCCTCATCACCGAGGACGCGGCGGCCGCCGCGAACCCGGACCTCAGCATCGAAGTCGATGACGTCGACGCGGCCTACGAGGCGGTTCGCGCGACGGGGTCAGAGATCGTGCACCCGATCACTGACGAGCAGTGGGGCGTCCGGCGCTTCTTCGTCCGCGACCCCAACGGCAAGGTGGTCAACGTCGTCAGCCACCGCTGACCTGCCCGCTCGAAGCGACAGCAGCTCAACGGCGCCGTAGCCCGCCCGATCGCAGGCTCGCCTTCGGGTGGCCGGACGCCTTACTCTCCATTCGCCAACGGCTAATGGAAGGCCGACCCGAGTGACTTTCGCCGAGACCCGCATCAGTGTCTGGGAAGCCCTGGCCGAGCGCGCGCCGGGTGAGCCCCTCGGACCCGCCGACCCCGGACTGTGGGGCGCCGTCGTCGACCGGCTCAACCCGGCCCGGGCGCGGCCGGTGCTGCGCGCGGGCATCGAGACGGTCGAGCTGACCAGTGTGCGCGGGTCCGCGTACGTCATGCTGCGCTCGCCGGACGACGGCGGCCGGGCCTGCTACCTGCGGCTCACTCCGCAGGAGTGGCAGCTCGCCCAGATGATGGACGGCACGCTCACGGTGGCCCGGCTGGTGGCCGAGTTCGCCCGCCTGGCCGGGCGGCTCGCTCCGGACCAGGTCCGCCGGGTCGTCGCCGATCTGGCCGGCAACCGGATGCTCGACGAGTTGCCGGTCGACGCGTTCCGGCCGTTGCAGCGGATCGAGCGCCCGCCGCTGCGCGAGCGGGTCGGCCGCGGCCTGCTCGCGACCGTCCGGGGGCGCCGGATGATGGTCGTCGACGTCGACCGCTTCGTCTCGGGCCTCTACCGGGCCGGCGGCCGGTTCCTCTTCACCCGGGCCGTCGCGGTCGTGCTGTCGCTGGTCGCGGTGGCCGGGCTCGGCATCTTCGTCGCCACCTGGTGGCGGGGCAGCCAGGCGGTCTTCCTGACCCACGGCTCCTATCTTCTCGGCGCGGTCGTGCTGCTGTTGCTCAACGTGCTCGCGCTGGCCTGCCACGAGCTCGGGCACGCGCTGGCCACCAAGCACGCGGGCCGCGAGGTGCCGTCGGCCGGCCTGCTGGTCTACTTCGGCATCCCGTCGGTCTTCGTGGACACGACCGACGTCTGGATGGCCGGCCGGCGGGCGCGGCTGCTGGTCACGGCCGCGGGCCCGCTGACCGGCCTGGTGCTGGCCGGCTCGATGCAGCTGGCCGGCCTCGCGTTCCCGGCGGTCGGACCGCTGGCCTTCAAGCTCTCCTTCGCCTGGTATCTGAACGGGCTGTTCAACCTCAATCCGTTCCTGGCGCTGGACGGCTACTACCTGCTGATGGACTGGCTGGAGATCCCCAACCTGCGGGCCCGCGGAATCTCCTGGGTGACCGGCCGGCTGCGCCGCCGGCCGCCGGCGTGGCCCGCTCTGGACACCGAGGGCAAGATCGTTGCCCTGTACGGGGTACTCGCCGTGCTGTGGCTCGCCATCGCCGCGAATCTCGCCTACCGGATGTGGTCCGACCGCGTCGCCGGGCTGGTCACCGGCCTGTGGCACAACGGTGCCGGTGGCCGGGTGCTGCTCGTGGTGATCCTGGCCGGGCTCGGCGCCCCGCTCCTCTACCTGCTCGTGGGCCGGCTCGCGGGGTGGTGGCGGCGCTACCGCGAGCGCTCCGCCGAACGCGCCCGCGAGGCCGACGCCCCACGGCGGCTGGCCGCGCTGCACGCCTCCGAGCTCGGCCGGCTGCCCGAGCCCGCACTGGCCGGCCTGGCCGACGGGGGCCGCTGGTTGCGCCCGCCGAGCGGCCGGCAGCTGGTCATCGCCGGCGAAGCCCAGCGATCGGTGTACGTGGTCGTGGGCGGCGCCCTGCAGGCCCGCCGGTCCGGGGACCCCGGCGGCGGCATCCGGCACCACGTCGGCCCGGGCGGCGTCGTCGGCCTGGCGGACGCGCTGACCGGCCGCTCCACTCCCTTGAACTGGCACAGCGTCGGCTCCACGCTGCTCGCCGTGCCGGCGGCGACCGTGGCGACGGTGGTCGGCCCGCTGGCCGGACCGCCGCCGAGGAATCACGCGGAGACAGAGGCGCTGATCGCCGACACGCCCGCGCTGGCCGAACTGGACCACGACGCGCGGCTGGCGCTGATCGCCTCCGGGCACACCGCCGACCTCGGCCCGGGCGAGCCGGTCACCTTCCCCGGGCCGACCTACGCGGTCGTCGTCGAGTCGGGCGTCATCGCCACGCCCGACGGCACCGAATTCCGCCGCGGCACCCTGGTCGGCCCGGTCGGCGAGGGCGATCCCGGCACGGTGGCCGAGACACGTACGCCGGTCCGGCTCTGGATCATCCCCGACGCCTCCGTCCTGCCGCCGCTGGTCGGCGCCGCGGGCCACGTCGTCGCCGGACCGCCCCGGCCGACCGGCCGCGCGGGTCTGGCCTCCGGCGTGCACGGCGCCGGCGTCTACCCGCCGCTCGCCGTGCCGCCCGGCCCGCCCGACGGCACCGAGGACCCCGAGGTGGACCGGCGGCTCAAGCGCCGCATGTGGTGGCTCGTCCTGCTTCTGCTCCTGCTCGCGCTGCTGCTCACCTTCGCCAACTTCACGCCCGGACCGGCCTGGGCCGAGATGCCGGGCAACCGGGCGCTGCTCACGGCCGACCGGGGCCCGATCAGTGTGGTGGCCGGCGGCGCCACGACCCGGCTCGCCAAGGGCGCCCGGCGTTACGTCGGCGAAGGTTCGAAGATCGAGGTGCCGCCCGGGGCCACCGGACAGCTCACCTTCTCGGGCGGGTCGGTAGTCGTGCTGTGCGGCGGCTCCCGCACGACCATGGGCCGGCTCCGGATCGACGGGGGCCGGCAGTACGCCGAGCACGGCACCGTCAGCCTCGGCGACGGCCGGCTCCTGGTCGACACCGCGAGCACCAGCGGGGCGTTCCGGCCGTTGTCGCTGGTCGTGCTGCGGCCGGCCGGCACCGTCGAGAACACCGGCCGGACGTCGTACGCCGTCGACCCGGGCACCGTCACCGTGTCGACCGGCTCGGCCACCGTCGCCGGGGTCCCGGCCACCGGCACGCCGGGCGAACCGAGCTGTGGCGACGGTGTCGTCGTCCCGCCGGCGGCCGGGGAGCCGTCGTCGGTTCCGCCGACCGAGGCCACGCTGACCCCGGGCGTCCCGCCGACCACGGCGAGCGTTCCGCCGACGATCGCGCCGCCGCGCCGGACCATCCGGCCGAACCCACCGCCCGCGACCACCACCCGGCCCCCGGCGACCACGCCGCCGGCCACCACCACCCGCCCGCCGACGACCACGCCGACGCCGACGAGCAATCCGCCGTCGACCAGGCCGACCAGGCCGACATCGTCCCCGCCCCCGCAGTCGCCGATCCCGTCACCGACGACGACGCCGCCGATCATCACCTGATGGGGAGGAGCGAACGTGCTCGCTGGTGCCAGAACTTGACTGACTTTCTGATAGCCGCGCTCGACGCCGGCTTCTAGCCTGAGCGACATGACTGACTTCGACGCGGTGCTGGAACGCCTGCTCAGCGAGCCGGCCTTCGCGGCGGCGCTGGCGGCCGACCCCGACGCGGCATTGTCGGGTTACGAGCTGGACCCCGGCGAGGTCGGGCTGCTGCGCAGCCAGGTCTCGACCGGATCGGGCGGCGGGCTGGGCGCGGTCGAGACGCGGACGAACAAGTCGAGCACCTTCGGGTTGTTCTCCGCGGTCGCCGACATCGGCCACTCGCTGGCGGCGGACGGGCCGTGGCCGGCGTCCGGGAGCGCGGCCGGCGCGGCCGCGCAGCACGTCGGCGACGCGATCGGCGGCCACGGGGCCACGCAGGGTTTCGGCGACGCGTCCGGTGGCGGGGGCGGCGCCGCGGGCCAGAGCGGATTCGGCGCCGCGCCGGCCGCCTCCACCGGCTTCGGCGCCGCACCGACGACCGGGCTCGAGGAGGTCGGCCGGTCCTTCGGCGACGCCGAGCACATCATGCCGCCGGCCGGTTACCACCCGCACATCGACGCGAACGGCGACGGGCACTGGGACAAAGCCTCGTTCATCGGTACGAAGAGCGACGGCGTCGAGATCTTCGTCGACGTGAACCACGACGGGCACTCCGACTTCGTCGGTCACGACACCAACCGCGACGGGCTCGTCGACTACGCCGACTACGACAAGAACGACGACGGCATCTTCGAAAAGCGGATGTATGACGACAACGGCGACGGCTGGCTCGACCGTACGGTGGTGAACAAGGACAAATGATCCGCCGGCCGGCCACGACTGGATGTTGATGCATCTCGATTGGTTTGCCAGGCTGGCCGGGTGAGAACACAACTCAGACGTACGCTCGTCGCCTCCGGCGCGATCCTGGCCGTCGCGTTCGTGCCGGCCGTGACCACCGCCGGGGCCGCCACCGCGGCACCGGCCGCTCCACACTCGAACCGCCCGGCGACGGCGACCGCCGCGCCGGGCAACTACGACGCGCGCCACGACCCGGCGATCGCCGGGCTGCTCGACACCAAGGCCGCGATGCTGGCCGCCAAGCCGACGACCGCGGTCAGCGGCATGCGGGCCGCGCTCGGTGAGCAGGGCATCGTCGACATCGACCCGCTGACCGGCACGCCACGGCAGGTGGCCCGGCTCGACGGCTTCCTCACCGGACCGTCGAAGGCTCCGGCCGTGCAGGTCGCCCGGGCGTACCTCAAGGCGCACGCCGATCTGTTCGGCGTCGATCCGGCGACGCTGAAGCTGAGCCGCGACTACGTCGATGTCGCCGGCACCCACCACCTGAGCTTCCTGCAGCACGTCGGTTCGGTGCCGGTGTTCGGCAACGGCATCCGGGCCGACGTGGCCCGGAACGGCGCTCTGATCCAGATGACCGGGTCGCCGGTCCGGCAGATGCCGGCCGGTCTGGCCGGGGCCCGGCTGACCGGCGCCCAGGCGCTCGACACGGCCCGCCGCGACGCGCGGGAGACCCGGCCGACCCCCGGCGACAAGGCCGAACTGGTCGCCTTCCCGACCGTGGGCGGGCTGCGCCTGGGCTATCAGACGCTCACCATGCAGGCCGGATATCTGCATGTCGTCGACGCGCAGAGCGGCCGCGTCCTCTACCGGCAGAATCTCACCGACAACGAGGCCGGACCGGACGCGACGGTCTGGGACAACTATCCCGGTGCGCCGGCCGGCGGCCGGCAACGGCGGGTCTCGCTCGGCAAATGGCTTTCGCCGTACGCGAAGACCCTGAGCGGCACCTCGTCGCACGTGTTCTCCGACCTGAACGACAACGACGCCGCCGACCGGGGCGAGGAGGTCGGGCCGAGCTCACCCGGTCAGTTCGTCTACCCGCTGAAGCAGTTCACCGGTGACCTGTGCTCGGCGAGCTATCAGTGCACGTGGGATCCGTTCCAGCCGTTCTCCTGGCAGGCGAACCGGGCGATGGACGCGACCCAGCTGCTCTACTTCACGTCGGTCTACCACGATCACCTGCTGGCCGCGCCGATCGGGTTCACCCGGGCGGCCGGCAACTTCGAGACCCGCGACGGCGACCCGGTCGAGGTCAACGACCTGGACGGGGCGAACACCGACAACGGTTTCCCGGACGGCGCCCACGTCGACAACGCCAACATGTCGACCCCGCCCGACGGCACCTCGCCGACGATGCAGATGTATCTCCAGCCCGCCCCGAACACGCCGACACTGGCCGACCCGTACGTGCCGTCCGACGTCGGCAACGAGGCCTCCTCGGTCTATCACGAATACACGCACGGGCTGTCCAACCGCCTGGTCGTCGACGCGGCCGGGGTGTCCACACTCAACGGTCCGCAGTCGGGCGCCATGGGTGAGGCGTGGAGCGACTGGTACGCCTACGACTACCTGCAGGACGTCGGCCTGGAGAAGGACACCCGCAAGCCGGGCGAGCTGGTGATCTTCGAGTACTCGACGGCGGGGGCGAACACCATCCGCACCCAGCCGCTGGACTGCCCGGTCGGTGCCTCGGCCACGGTCTGTCCCGGCACGCCGACCGCGGGACCGGGCGGATACACGTACGGGGACTTCGGCAAGATCTCGCGGCGCGGGGCCGAGGTGCACGCCGACGGTGAGATCTGGGCGGAGACGCTGTGGGATCTGCGTACGGCTCTCGGCAGCAAGCTCGCCGAATCGCTGGTGACCCGGGCGATGGAGCTCTCCCCCGCCGATCCGTCCTATCTGGACATGCGCAACTCGATCCTGATGGCCGACCGCGTCGTGGCCGGCGGCCGGGACCAGCACGACATCTGGAAGGTCTTCGCCCACCGCGGCATGGGCTTCTTCGCCGCCACCGCCGACGGCTCGGACACCGCGCCGGTCGAGGACTTCGCACTGCCGCCGGCTCCGGGTGCGCCCAAGGGCTCGATCGCCGGCACCGTCACCAACCGGGACACCGGGCAGCCGGCGGCCGGGGTCGCGGTCACCTTCGGCGGCCACAGCTCCGGGTTCGCCGGCTCGTACGCCGCGGTCACCGACGCCTCCGGCCACTACCGGATCAGCGACATCTTCACCGGCACCTATCCGAAGGTCGCGGCCAGCGGCGCCGGGTTCGAACGCCAGGTCAAGACGATCACGGTGACCCGGAAGCCGGCCACGGTCGACTGGGCCGTCCGCCGCGACTGGGCGGCGTCCCAGGCTGGCGCCCAGATCGTCGACTTCAACGGCGAGGACAGCAGCGGGTTCGGTTGCGGTCCCGCCCAGGCGATCGACATGTCGCAGGGCACTGGCTGGAGCTCCGACGCCGTCCTCACCGGCGGTACGGCGATCGAGCCTCGGTTCCTCACCGTGCAACTGCCGGCGGCGGTCAACCTGACGTCGGTCGAGGTCAACCCGTCCGGCAACTGCGGCGACGACCCGAGCGCCTCCACCGGCGACTACCGGGTGGAGACCTCGCCCGACGGCACCGCGTGGACCGTGGCCGCGACCGGACACTTCGCTCCGGCCGACCGCGACCGGATGAACGCGGTGCCGCTGACCGCCGGCACGGCCGGCGTGCGGTTCGTCCGCTACACGATGCTCGGCACCCAGGTCGCCGACGAGGGCGGCACCTGCCCGAGCGACCTCAGCGGCTGCGGCTTCGTCGACACCGTCGAGGTGGGGGTGTACGGAGCGGCCTGATCCATCGCCGCCCGCGGCGGCCGCGACGGTTCAGCCCGTGCTGTTCGCGGTCGCCGCGGCGGAGTTCAGGTGCTGCCCCGCAGCACCTCCAGCGCCACGACGAGGGCGGTCTCGCGGCGGACCGCCTCGTCGACGTCCTCGAAGTGCATGGCGGCGCTCTGCAGCGCGGCCATGGCGGCGACCGCACGGGTGCGGCCGAGCACGGTCGGCGCGGGCCCGGCGAGGACGTCGATCAGGCGGTGGTGTGATTCCTTGACCTCGCGGCCGACCGGGAGGTTGACGACCTCGGTGTAGTTCTGCCGGATCAACTTCGTCAGGTCACCGCCCCAGTGGGCCTGCAGCGCGGCGAAGTCGCGCAGGAGTTTCTCCCGCGCGGCGAGGGTCGCCCCCTGCTCGTCACACTCGTCGAGCAGCCGGTGGACGCCGTCCATGTAGTCGCGGAGGATGCCGGAGACGATGTCTTCCTTGGTCTTGTAGTGGAAGTAGAGGGCGGCCTTGGTGACGCCGAGCTCCTCGGCGATCTCCCGCAGCGAGGTGTTCGCGTAGCCCCGGTCGGCGAACAGGCGCAGCGCCACAGTCAGAATCCGCGCACGGGTGTCCGTGCGCCGGCTGTCTCCGGTCTCGCTCACGCGTGCCATGTGTGATGCCTCCCACCGCCATCATAGATAGCTTGACGCCCGGCTAGTAGATACCCCTATTGTTTTTACCTAGCCGGTCGATTAGTTAGTTCACGCTCCGGCAACCAGGAAAGACCGGCAGCCACACACGAGAGGCCCCAACCGTGCAGGAAACCTCAGCGCCACCCAGGGCGGCCGAGCCGGCTGGACTGGGCTTCAGCCACCGGCAGATCTTGGTCACCATGAGCGGCCTGGTGATCGCCATGCTGCTCGCCATGCTCGACAACATGATCGTCGCCCCCGCGCTGCCGACCATCGTCGGCGACCTCGGTGGCCTCACCCACCTGTCCTGGGTGACCACGGGCTACATCCTGGCGACCACCGTCGCCACCCCGATCTGGGGCAAGCTCGGCGACCTGTACGGCCGGCGGATCACGTTCCTGGCCGCGATCGTGCTGTTCCTGGTCGGCTCCGCGCTCTGCGGCATGGCCCAGAACATGCCCGAGCTGATCGGCTTCCGCGCCGTGCAGGGCCTCGGGGCCGGCGGCCTGATCGTCGGCGTGCTGTCGATCATCGGCGTGATGATCCCGCCCCGCGACCGCAGCAAGTACCAGGGCGTCATGATGGCGGTCATGCCGGTCGCCATGATCGGCGGCCCGCTGATCGGCGGCGCCATCACCGACCACCTGTCGTGGCGCTGGGCGTTCTACGTCAACCTGCCGCTCGGCATCGCCGCGCTGATCGTCTGCTCGATCACCCTGCAGCGGCTGCCCCGCGGCACCGGCCGCGCGCGCATCGACTGGACCGGCACCGGCCTGCTCGCCGTCTGGATCACCTCGCTGATCCTGATCACCACCTGGGGCGGCACGCAGTACGACTGGTTCTCCCCGCAGATCATCGGCCTCGCCGTGCTCACCGTCGCCGCCCTGGTCGCGTTCATCGCGGTCGAGCGCCGCGTGGCCGAGCCCGTCATGCCGCTGCGGGTCTTCAAGAGCCGTAACTTCAGCCTGGCCGGCGGCATCGCCTTCGTCTCGGGCTTCGCGATGTTCGGCGCCGTCGGCTACCTGCCCCAGTTCCAGCAGTTCGTCCAGGGTTCCTCGGCCACCAACAGCGGCCTGCTGCTGATGCCGATGATGATCGCCGTCATGGTGGTCAGCCTCGGGGTCGGCCAGGTGATCAGCCGGACCGGCCGCTACCGCGTCTTCCCGATCGTCGGCGGCGTGATCGTGGCGGGCGGCATGCTGCTGTTCAGCACGGTCGGCCTCGGCACCTCGACCACCACCACCGCGCTCTACATGGTGGTGCTCGGCGCCGGCATGGGCTGCATCATGCAGACCAGCACGCTGATCGCGCAGAACAGCCTCGAGATGCGCGACATGGGCGCCGGCACCGGCGTGTCGACGTTCCTGCGGAACATGGGCAGCTCGCTCGGCGTCTCGATCCTCGGCTCGGTCTACACCCAGCAGCTCACCAGCACGCTGGGCGCCGCCGGCGGCGGCAAGGGCACCGCCTCGGTCTCCTCGTTCACCCCGGCGGCGCTGCGGGCCATGCCCGAGGCCGTGCAGCACCTGTTCAAGCAGGCGGTCACCAACGGCATCACCCACCTGTTCCTCTGGGGCAGCGTCGTCGCCGTCGCCGGCTTCGTCGTCGCGCTCTTCATCCAGCACGTTCCGCTGCGCGGCGGCAAGCCCGCCGCCGGTGCCGCCCCGGCCGAGGCGGCGGTGGCCGGCACCGTCACGGCGGCCGACGTCGCCGTCGAGCAGCCGGTCGGCTGACCCTTCGGGCGGCGCCGCCGGGCCACGACCGGCGCCGCACCCCGGAGCTATCACACCAGCGTCAGGGCGGGAGGGCGGATTGCCATGTCGATGTACCACGGCACCCTCCAGACCGGCCGCTACGAACTGGCGCGCGGACGGCGTACGGAAATCGGGGTTTCGCCCGACGTCGAAGCCGGCGCCGACCCGACCTCCGGCGTTTCCCAAGACGGCGAAGCCGGCGCCGGCCGGGCCGCGCCGAAACGGTGGGGGCGCCGGGCGGCGGTCGTGGCCGTCCTGGGAATCCTCGCCGCCGAACTCGTCATCGGATGGCCGGCGCTGACGTCCGCCCTGGCCCACCTCAGCCGGCCCCGGCCCGGATGGCTCGCCGCCGGGGTCGTGGCCGAGATCGCCGCGATGGGCGCCTACGCCCGCATGCAACGGCGGCTGCTGCGCTCCGCGGGCGTGCGGGTGCCGATCCGCCGGCACATCGCGCTCGCCTATGCGGCCCACTCGCTGAGCGCCACCCTGCCCGGCGGCCCCGCGTTCTCCACCCGCTTCAACTACCAGCAGATGCGGCGATTCGGCGCCACGCCCGCCGTCGCGTCCTGGTGCATCGCGCTTTCCGGCATCCTGTCCGCGGCCGGACTCGCCGTCATCACCGCGGGCGGCGCCCTCTCCGCGAGCAGCGTTCCCGACTGGCGGACCTTCGCCGAACTGGCCGCCGCGCTCCTGCTGCTGACCATCGGGACCCGCTACCTCGCCGACCACCCACAGAAACTCGAACGCGCAGCCCGCGTCGTGCTCGCCGGCCTCAACCGGGTGCGCCGCCGGCCCGCGGACCACGACGCCGACCGGGCCGTCGACCGGGTGCGCGGCTTCGTCGCCCAACTCCGGGCGGCCAGTCTGACGCCCGGGCACGCCACCGCCGCCGCCACCCACGCCGTGCTCAACTGGCTGTTCGACGCCGCTTGCCTCTGGATGTGCTTCCAGGCCGTGAACGGCACCTCGGTGCGGGCCACCCAGGTGCTGCTGGCCTTCTGCGCCGGCATGGCCGCCGGCACGATCACTATCGTCCCGGGCGGCCTCGGCATCATCGACGGCGCCCTGATCCTCGGTCTGGTGGCCGGCGGCGCCGGCACCGCCGCCGCGATATCCGCCGTCGTCCTCTATCGACTGATCAGCTTCGGCTTCGTGATCGGCACGGGCTGGATAACCTGGCTCGTCATCCGCCGGCGCCGCTGAGATCCCCCGTTAACGCTCAGCAGATCACCGGCCTCGCCGAACGGCAGGTGGGGGCATCTTTCGACGGATGCTGTTGACGATGCCGGGAGAACGACATGAGCCGCCTCAACGACGTGCGGGTCAGCACCAAAATCATCCTGGCGGTGGCCGTGGTAGCGGTGGTCGCCATGGGCACGGCCGGGGTCGCGTGGGCCCGGCTCGGCTCCCTGGACGTGCGGGTGCAGAACCTGAAGTCGGAAAACATCACCCGGCTCGACGCGCTGGTCAACCTGCAGAACGGCATGGCGGACATGTATCGCGCGCTCTTCCTCTATCAGGGCGCCCAGTCGGCCACCGACAAGACCCAGGACGAGAAACTCACCAAGGACGGCCAGGCCGCGGTCGACACGGCCGGCACCCTGTACGTCTCGGCGCCCGACTCGTCGGCCGTCTGGCAGGCCCAGACCAAGGCGTTCGGCGCCGCCTGGGCCCAATACAAGGCGCTGGTCAACTTCTTGCTGTTCCGCGAGGCTCCGCCCGCCGGGGTCACAGTGCCCACCTCCCAGGCCGACCAGTACGCCTTGTGGAGCAGCGCCGAGAACACGATGAACACCGCCGTCGACAAACTGATGGCCCTCGAACGCTCCCAGGCCGCGCAGAACAGCACCAGCGCTCACCAGGAGGCCACGAGCGCCCGCCGGCTGATCATCATCGTGGTGCTGGCCGGGGTGCTCCTCTCGGCCGGGCTGGCGCTGCTGATCGGCCGCGGCATCTCCCGGCGCCTGGAGGGTGTCCGGGACGTGCTCGACGCCGTCGCCGACGGTGACCTGACCGGCCACGCCGCGGCCACCGGCCGGGACGAGGTCGGCAAGATGGCGGCCGCGGTCAACCGGGCCACCGCCTCGATCCGGCACACCGTGGCGGCGCTCGCCGACTCCTCCCGTACGCTCGCCGCGTCCTCGCGCCAGTTGTCGGAGTCGGCGGAGGCGATCGCCAGCAACGCCCACGAGACCTCGACCCAGACCGGGCTGCTCGCGACCGCCTCCGAGGACGTGTCCCGCAGCGTGCGGACGGTTGCGGCCGGCACCGAGGAGATGGGTTCGGCGATCCGCGAGATCTCCCAGTCCGCCAACGACGCGGCCGGCGTCGCCTCGCAGGCCGTCACCGAGGCCGCCGTCACCAACGCGAGCGTCGCCAAACTCGGCGAGTCCTCGGCCGAGATCGGCAACGTGGTCCGCGTCATCACCGCGATCGCCGAGCAGACCAACCTGCTCGCCCTCAACGCCACCATCGAGGCGGCCCGGGCCGGCGAATCCGGCAAGGGCTTCGCCGTGGTGGCGAGCGAGGTCAAGGATCTGGCCCAGGAGACCGCGAAGGCGACCGGCGACATCTCCCAGCGGGTCGAGGCCATCCAGGCCGACACCGATGGTGCCGTGGCCGCGATCGGCCGGATCTCCGCGATCATCGCGCAGATCAACGACTACCAGACGACCATCGCCTCGGCGGTCGAGGAGCAGACCGCGACCACCAACGAGATGAGCCGGTCGATCGGTGAGGCCTCCGCCGGATCGACCAGCATCACCGACAACATCGCCAACGTCGCCAACGCGGCCCGCACCACGACGACGACGGTCGCCGAGACCCAGCACTCGGCCCAGGAACTGGCCCGGATGTCGGCCGAACTCCAGTCCGTCGTGGCCAACTTCCGGGTCTAGGAGACCCGTTCCGGCTCGAGCTGAAACGTCACCCGCGACGCAGAATCTCGGCGGCGCCGGTCATCGCCCGCATCTTGCCGGTCGCCGACTCCCACGGCAGATATTTCATCCCGCAGTCCGTGGCGATCACCACTTTCTCGGGCGCGACGTGCGGCAGCGCGCGGCGTACGCGTTCGACGACGGTGTCGACGGACTCGACGGCCGGGTCGGACAGGTCGATGACGCCCAGCATGATGGTCTTGCCGTTGAGGTGTTTCAGCACCGACGTGTCGAGGTTGGACTGGGCGGTCTCGATCGAGATCTGGTCGCACGCGCAGTCGGCGAGCTCCGGAAGGAACGAATATCCGGACGGGCGCTCGTGAATGATCGCGGCATAGCCGAAGCACAGATGCACCGCCGTGGTGCCGACCACGCCGGCCAGCGCGCGGTTGAGCGCCTTCACGCCGTACGCGCGAGCCGGCTCCGGCCGGGCCTGAAGGTAGGGCTCGTCCAGCTGGACGATGTCCGCCCCGGCCGCGAAGAGGTCACGCACCTCGGCGTTGACCGCCTCGGCATAGGCGTACGCGAGGGTCTCCGGATCGCCGTAGTAGTCGTCCTGCGCCTGCTGCGACATGGTGAACGGGCCCGGCACCGTGACCTTGACGGTGCGGTCGGTGTGTTCGCGAAGAAAGCGGACATCGGCCACCTGCACCGGCCGCGGCCGGCTGACCGCGCCGACCACCCGGGGCACCGGGTTCGGATGTCCGCTGCGGTCCAGCGCCTCGCCCGGATTGTCGAGATCGAGCCCGATCAGGGCGGTCGCGAAGTGATTCGAGTAGCTTTCGCGCCGGATCTCCCCGTCGGTCAGAATGTCCAGGCCGGCATCGGCCTGCTCCCGGATCGCGAGCAGCGTGGCGTCGTCCTGCGCGCGGGCCAGGAACTCCGGCGCGGGCCGCCAGAGTTCCGCCGCCCGCACGCGCGGCGGAAACCGGCCGGCCAGGCGGGCCCGGTCGATCAGCCACTCGGGTTGCGGAAAGCTGCCCACGAGCGTGGTCGGGAACAGTGGAAGTGCCGGCATGAGACATCCCCCTCAGGGTGCTGGAACCCCCAGTATCACCGTCCGGGCGCCCTCGCGGAGCGCCCGGACGGCCCGAACCGGCCTCAGCAGCTGTAGGACTGGGACGCGGCTCCGATGGCGCCGTACAGCGCCGGGTCGAACGTGAACGTACGGTCCCAGTGGTAGACCGGCGGCGGGTTGCCGTCACTCATGCCCGGGCTGTCCAGCGGGCCGACGGTCAGCAGACGGGTGCCGGACACCGTGGAAAGGTTGAAGGTGGCGTGCCACACATCGTGCGTGTGTGTCTGGAACGTGAGCGTGTCGGCGCTGAAGTCACCCGTCCCGTCGGAGTTCAGGGTGAGCCTTCCGTTGGTCTGCTGGCAGTCCCCCGCGCGCAGCGTCCCCCAGGTGAACCCTCTCGACAGGGCCGGTGCCAGCGCCGCGTGTTGCGCGCCCCCGGACGAGCCGTCGGCGAGCGCCGGCGCGGCCGAGGCGGCGACGGCCAGGAGGCCTACGGCGATTCCGACGGACGCGTGGCCAAGGAATTTCGGAGCGTTCATTGCTTCCCCTCAGGTCGGGATTTGTCGAACCGCGAGAACGTTGACATCCCGGCCTGAAGCGGCACTGATACGTCGCTGAAACGACGCCACGTCAAGCCCTCGCGCGGCGCCGGCCGCTGGGCTCCGCACGGTCGGCGGCCCTACGGCCTCGACTACGCGTAGACGCAGGTCATCCGCGGCCGCCCCCGGCGTCCAGGTATCGGAGCACCGCGAGAACCCGCCGGTTCGCGTCGTCAGCGGGCGGGAGGCCGAGTTTGCTGAAGATGCGGTTGATGTACTTGTTGACCGCGCGCTCGGTGATGACGAGTTCCGCGGCGATCGCGGAGTTGGACAACCCGCGCGCCATCGAACCGAGCACCTGATGCTCCCGTGGGGTCAGCACCTTGCGCACCTCGGCCCGCCCCAGACGGCTGAGCAGCCCGCTGACCACCTCCGGATCCAGCACGGTGCCACCGGCCGCGACGGTGTGCAGCGCGGCGAGGAATTCCGCCACGTCGCTGACCCGGTCCTTGAGCAGATAGCCGATCCCGCCACCGGCGTCGGCCAGCAGTTCCCGTACGTAAGCCTGCTCGATGTACTGCGACAGGATGAGGATCGGCATGCCGGGCCGGCGCCGGCGTGCCTCGATCGCCGCGCGCAGGCCCTCGTCCCGGTACGCCGGCGGCAGCCGGATGTCGACGATCGCGAGGTCCGGGCGTTCCCGGTCCAGGGCGGCCAGGAGCTGGTCGGCGTCCTCGACCGCCGCGACCACCGTGCAGTCGAGCTCGCTCAGAACTCGTTGCAGCCCTTCCCGCAACAGCAACAGGTCTTCGGCGATCACGATGCGCATGGCAGCTCCGCGCGCAGTAGGGTCGGTCCGCCTACCGGGCTGGACAACGACATGACACCGTCGAAGGCGGCCACCCGGCGCCGGACGCCGGCCAGGCCGGTGCCGCATCGTTCGTCAGCGCCGCCACGGCCGTCGTCCCACACCTCGATCCGTACGCGGTCCCCGTCGCCCCGCACGGCGACCCCGGCCCGGTCCGCTCCACTGTGCTTGGTGATGTTGGTGAGCGCCTCGGCGACGACGAAGTACACCGCGGACTCGAGCGCCACCGGCAGCCGGTCGGCGACGTCGACCGCGACCGTGATCGCGTGCGGGCCCGGAGCGGCGTGTTCGGCGAGTGATTCGATGGCGCCGTCCAGGCCCCGGTCGGCCAGGATCGGCGGATATACCCCGCGTACGAGTTCTCGCAGCTCACGCAGCGCCTCGCGGACCTGGGTCCGTGAGTGCCCGAGCAGCTGCCGGGTTTCGGCCGGCACCTCCTGGAGTTTGAAGTCGAGCAGCCCGAGGAGCATGCTGAGCGACACCATCCGGGCCTGCGCACCGTCGTGCAGGTCGCGTTCGATCCGGCGCAACTCGGCGGCCTGCACCTCCAGCGCGCCGGACCGCGACTCGGTGAGCACCGCGATCCGGCGGGTGAGGCGGCCGCGCCGCCGCCCGCTGGTGAGCAGCAGGTTGACCCCGGCGTGCCAGCGCGGCAACCCGTGGCTGCAGGCGGCCGCGACGAGCACGGCGAGCAGGCCGAACGCCGCGACGACGAACGCGTTGCGGTCGCTGCCGATCACCACGACCAGCCCGGGCACCGGGTGTTCCGCCACCAGCCGCCACCACAGCGGCGCGCCGACCGTAGCCAGCGCGAGCGCCCACATCAGCGCACTGAGCACCAGCACCCCGGGACCGAGCATCGCCTGACAGAGCAGCCACGGCATCGCCTTCCCCGGAGCGGAAACCGGTTCGCCGGGACCGAGCACGAGCGTGTCGGTCCGGCGCTGGGCCGCGACGAGGGCTTCGACCGCGGGCCTCCGGTCGCGGCGCAGGACGACCAGAAACGGTGAGCGCAGCACGAGGAGCAGCGCCCGCACCCCGGTCAGACCGTTGGCGGCGATCAGCCTCAGGTCCTGGCGTATCACTGGCCCGTCTCCCCTGCTCGTGGCGCGGCCGGCACGGCGTCTGACGCTACCGGTGTGACGTCGAGAGAGTTCGATAGACCGTATCAGCGAGGTCGGGCAGGGAGCCGCCGTCGACGCTGCTGTTGACCGCGACCGCGATGAGCAACCCGCTGCGCGGGAAGTAGAGGTGCAGCACCCGGAACCCGAGTGTGCCGCCCTGATAGGCCCAGGTGACTCCGGTCGCCGGGTCGGTCTTCTGCGCGATGCCGAGCCCGTAGCCGAACGGGTCGCCGGCCGTCACGACCCTGATCGGCCGGCTGGTGGTGACCGAGATCAGCGACTCCAGCTCGCGTTGTTGCGCCGGCGGCAACGCCTTGCCCTGGTAGAGCGCCCGGTCCCAGGTGGTCATGTCCTTCAGCGAGCTCACCAGGCCGCCCGCGCCCTGCGCCCAGGACAGGGCGAGCGGCGGAACCGGCCGGCCCACCAGCGCGGGCAGGCCCTCCTGCAGGGAGTAGCCCGACGGCAGACGCGACGCGACGTGCGCCGGGCAGGTCTCGGGAGCGAAGCAGGTGTCGCGCAGACCGAGCGGGCGCAGGATGCGCTCGGTGACCTGGTGGAAGTAGCTGTCGTGGGTCGCGCGCTCGATGACCAGCTGCGCGAGCAGGAAGTTGGTGTTCGAGTACGCGTACGTCGGCGGCCCGGGCGGCGAATTCTTCACGTACCCGATCAGTTGTGTGGCCGTGGCCGTGCGACGCGGGGCGGCCTGAATGTCCGCCCCGAACGCGGCCGCACCGGTGTAGTCGGGAATGCCACTGGTCATCGACAGCAGCTGCTTGATGGAGACGTCGCGCCAGGCCGGATATTCCGGTAACCATTTGCCCAGACGGTCGTGAATGGACAGTCGCCGGTCAGCCTCCAGCCGCAGCATCACCACCGAGGTGAACGCCTTGGTATTGCTGCCGATCTGCCACAACGCGTCGTCCGAGACCGCGGTGTGGCCGCCGTATCCGGTGGTGCCGGCGCTGATCGCGAGGCCGGGACGCGAATCGGGATATGTCACCCGGACCGAAAGAGCGGAGAAATGCTCCTCCGCTCCGTGCGCGCCGAGATATCCCGTGAGGTCGGCTCGTAGCGCTTGGACGACCGTCGGCGCGCCGTTCGCGGTGGCCGCCGTCGGGGCCACGATCGCAGCCGTCGAGACGAGCAACGCCACCGCGCTCTTCGCGGCTCGGCCGGCTCGCTTGCGCGGAAGATTGCGCATGCTCACATCATCCTGTCATCGGGAAACGGAAGTGATGACGAGGCTATGGGGCATCGGCGCAGGCCGAAATCCAGTCAGCGCCCCACCTTGTTGACATGCTGGCATCCCTTGACCGCGACACCGGTGCGCTCCGGAAACCCAGTCCGGAAACCACTTCGGACGGTGGCGGAATACCGGCCGACATCGACGAGGCGACCCGGCACCACATGCTCGTCGTCAACCCACCGGAACACGGCCGGCTCCGCCGGGCGGTCCAGGCCGCCTTCACCCCCGGCGCCATCAAGGCACTCGCGCCCGCCGTGCGGGCCATCACCGACCGGCTGCTCGACGACTTCGTCCGGCCGGGCCGCCACGAGGTGATGGCCGAGCTGGCGTTTCCCCTGCCGATCGCGGTCATCTCGGAGATGCTGGGAGTGCCGGTGGCGGACCGGGACGCCTTCGCGCAGTGGTCGCACATCATGGTGGACGGGGCGGCCCGCCGGGACGAGCTTCCGGCGGCACAGGCCAACCTGATCGCGTACATCCGATCGCTTCTCGCGGCGAAGCGCGAGAAACCCGCCGGAGATCTGGTCTCCCTGCTCGTCGAAGACGGCCGGCTCTCCGACAACGAAATGGTCTCCACCGTCTACCTGCTTCTGCTCGCCGGCCACGACACCACGGCCGGCCTGATCGGCAACGGCGCGTACCGCATGCTCGCGAACCCCGAACTCTGGCAACTGCTGAGGGACCAGCCGGCCCGGATACCCGCGGCCATCGCGGAGATGCTGAGGTACGACAGCCCGGTCCAGTTGAGCACCCACCGCGTCGCCACCGAGGACGTCACCTACGGCGGCCGGACCATCCCCGCCGGGTCGACCGTGCTGATCTCGATCCTGTCGGCGAACCGCGACGGCCGGCGCTTCGACGCCCCGGACACCTTCGACACCACCCGGCAAGGCTCGTCGCACCTCGCGTTCGGGCGGGGCATCCACCACTGCCTCGGCGCGCCGCTGGCCCGCCTGGAGGCCCGCATTCTGTTCGAGAGCCTGCTGACCCGCTGCCCCGGACTCAAGCTGCGGGCCGGCTTCAGCCCGCGGTGGAGACCCAGCATCCTGATGCACTCGCTCGCCGAGCTTCCGGTGATCATCTAGGCGGCCGGAAAGGCACGGGGGTGCCTTTCCGGCCGGGTACGCGCTGGGACTACAGGTCAGTCGCTGATCAGGTCGAACTGCTGGCCCTGGCCGATCGTGGTGCTGGCGGCCACGAGAGGCGAGCCGCCGGCGGTGACGATCCGGTTGTTCGCGTGCGCCCGGAGGCTCACGCTGCCGTCGGTGTTCGCGATCAGGTCGAAGGATTCCCACGGTCCGACCGCGGTGCGGTTCGCGATCAGTGGGGCCGCGCCCGCGTTGTCGGCGGTGACTATCTGGTTGTTCGCGTGGGCGCGGAAGCTCACGCTGCCGTCACTGTTGCCGGTCATGTCGAACGTTTCCCACGGGCCGACCGCGCCGCGGTTGGCGATCAGTGGCGCGGCGCCGGCGTTGTCCGCGGTCACGATCTGGTTGTTCGCGTGCGCGCGGAGGCTCACCGGCACGGTGTCGCGGACCACGTCGAACTTCTCCGCGGTGCCGACGGTGGTGCTGGCCGCGATCAGCGGCGAGTTGCCGGAGTTGGCGGCGGTGACGATCTTGCCGTTGGCGTGGGCGCGGAGGCTCACGGTGCCGTCGGCGTTGTTGATCAGGTCGAAGGTCTCCCACGGCCCGGCCGCGCCGCGGTTGGCGATCAGTGGTGCGGCGCCCGCGTTGTCGGCGGTCACGACGTTGCCGTTGGCGTGGGCGCGCAGGCTGACCGTGCCGCCGGGGCTGGCGAACAGGTCGAAGGTCTGATTCTTGCCGATCGAGGTCGCGTCCGCGATCAGTGCGCTCGCGCCGTTGTTGGCCGCGTCCACGTACTTGTTGTTGGCGTGCGCGCGCAGGCTGACCACCGACTCCGTGGTCGGGAACAGGGCGGTGTTGCCGCTGTAGCCGGCGGTCGCGAGCGAGGCCTGTACGGCGTTCTCGGTCGCGTCCGTCGGGAATCCGGCGGTGACCGCACCCTCGAAGAACTCGCCGATGTCACCGTTGCTGTTGTCGCCGCCGGTGCCGAGCAGGATCGACGGCTGCACCTTCATCGGGTTGTAGCCGTTGGGCAACGCCCCGGAGTAGGTGGTGTTCAGGCCGCCGGTGGTGGCGTCGCCGACTTTCAAGGTGAAGTTGGTGGTGCCGTTGTTCTTCTCCCAGGCGCTGACGAACGGCAGGTGCGTGCCGGTGTAGCCGGGGTTGTTCGGGCCGGCCGCGCTGAGATACATGCCGTTCTCCAGGTCGGCCGCCACCCACGGGCCGTTGCCGGTGCAGCCGCCGGTCCAGCACGCCTGACCCCAGTAGATCGCGTTCATCGTGGCGTCGCCGTCGTCGTTGCCGTCGTTCTCCCCCGACCCGTAGTCGAAGCAGCAGACGCCGTTCACCGCGTTCGACGAGGTGACCATGTAGATGCCCTCGGGCTGGGAACCGGTGGGCACGTTCTTCGCGTTCGAGATGCGGTAGCCGGTGCCGGGGGTGACCAGCACGCCGTACGCGGTCTGCCCGCCGACGGTGACCGGCAGCGACATGGCGTTGGCGCCGACGTCCGAGCCGTTCGGGCCCGGGCCGGCGAAGGTGCCGCCGGGTGAGATCGGCAGATCGTTGTGGTTGGCCGTCTGGTCGAAGATCGTGGTGATCGTGCAGGTGGTGCCGGCGCAGAAGGACACCTGGGGCGCGGCGTTCGCGACTCCGCCGGCGGCGCGCACGCCGATGTTCAGGAAGGCGCTGTCGGAGGAGCGCTGGATCCGGTACAGCGGACCGTTGTAGGAGGCGAACAGCGCCCGGGTGGTGCTGTGCGCCGTCACGCACGGCGTGCCACCCGCCGCGTACAGGTCGCAGGGCAGGGATCCGGTCGCGGCGTTCGCGGTGGCCGCGGGGAGAGCGGCGGCGACGACCAGCAGGCAAGCGGCGGCGAGCTGTGCCCACCGCCGCCTTGACGGTGCCAGATTCATGGGAACCTCGTTTCCGCACCACGCCGAATGGGGGCAGCGTCGTGCGACGTAGGGGTTGGTGATGACGCGGTCGGTCTGCATCGCGGTGGTGGGGTGGACCGCGGCGCCGATTCACTGGGGATTAGTTCAGTTTCTGAACTATGGGGTGAACCGAGCGTAAGACCACTCGCCAGACGTGGCAAGACGATCGATGGGATTCGCTGGAGGGACGCCGCCACCGCGGCGAGCAGCATGATCCCGGCGCGGGCCGGCGCGACGGTGTGGAGGCCGCCGACGAACGGTCGGCGCGGGAAAAGTCCGGAAGGGGCGTAGTCTGGCCACTGTCGCTCCACACTTCGGCGGCCTCAGCCCGTCATCGCGGGCTCCGCCCTTCTCCGAGAGCAGACAATGACCATCTCCAAGGCGGTTGTCATCGCCGTTCTTCGCGAACGCGGCCAGAACGCCCGGGCCGACTTCGTCGACCGTGAGCTGCCCGAGCTCATCGACACCTCCCGGCATGGCGGACTGCTCGCCATGCTCCACCTCGATCTCGCCGAACTGGCTGAAGCCGACTCCCCCTGACGGGTCACCGGGATCGCGGCTCGGCTCCGGCGCCCCGGACCTCGACGATCTGGTCGAGCGGCAGCCGCGGGCTGTGCGGGACGACGGCGGGACCGGCGTTCCGGCCCAGACGCACAACCAGGTAGGGATCGCCCCGGTCGCCGAGCGTCCGCCGGAGGGCGTCCCGCGCCGCGGGCCGCTGGACCGGCGCGCTGAGGGGCAGCACCGAGACGTGCATTTCCGTCGCGACCAGCCAGGCCGCCGATAGCGCCTCACCGGCGCGCAACCAGTCGACCCGCTCGTCGCCGGGTCCGTGCAGCACGATGAACGTCGCCGCCCGTTCGTGTCGGGTCTCACCGGCCCCCGGGCCCCGGCCGGCCCACCGCGCCAGTTCCTCGTACCACTGCGCTTCCAGTGGTCCCAGCTCGGCGGCGGGCGGTGACGCCAGCAGAAGCCTCAGGATCTCGTCCGGCCGCAGCACGTGCAGGCGGCTCCCCTCGGCCTCCACGGCCGCGGTGAACGACTCCAGGTCGCGGGGACCGAGGGGTTCGCCGGTGACCGGCCGGGGATCGGTGTGCCGCAGCCGCACGTTCTGGGCCGCCTGGACGGCGCGCCGGCCGATCCGGGCGACCGCGTCGATGTGCAGTCGCGCCAGATGGCGCGGGTCGGCGGCGTCGGGCAGCCGGGTCACGGTGGCGCGCCAGCCCAGAGCGGCCAGGGCCAGCCGGGCATGCTGCAACGCCGCCCCGCATCCGACCGCGGCGATCCGGTCGCCGGGGCCCCCGGCGCCGGTCATCCGGCTCGAGTCGATGAACAGGTCCAGGCCGTCGTCGTCCAATCGCCACCGCCACGGCTGGGCGTTGTCGGCGGACGGCGCATAGCGGGCCGCGGAGACCGCGCGGTGCAGCGCCTCGGTGATGGAACGCGTGCTGATCGGGCGGGCGACGGGCACGTAGGGCCGGGAGTCGGTCGGCATCGTCATCGGTCCTGTCGTCGGGCCCAGGCTGAGCGCGGGTCCCCGGAACGCCAGGAGGGACGAGGTCCATCGAGGACGGGTGGAAGGTTGACGAGGGCCCTCGGTGCGGGTCCGGGTCGTACGCGGATCCTCAGGGTACGCCGCGTCGCTGTGGCCAGGGTATAGGCGCGTATGCCGCGATTCGGGGCCGGCGTATGGTCACGTCCGGTGACGACAGCCTCAGGCCCCGCACTGCCGGGCGAGGCGCGCCGCCGCCCGCACCGCGGTCGAGTGCCCCGGCCGGACGGCGGTGACGTCCAGCCGGTCCAGCGGGACACCGGCCAGCCACAGGTCACCGGCCAGGTCGAGCAGTTTGTGCCGGGCGGGCTCGTCCGGGGACCGGACCGGGTTGGCATATCCGTCCGGCCCGATGATGACGACGCTGCCGGAGTTCAGACCCCGGCCGAGGCCGGCCCGGCGTGCCGGCGCTATCTCCTCGGTCAGCACACAGGTGCGCGCCCAGGCGATCTCGTCGGCGTACTCGCCGGGAAGCCTCGCGCGCACCGTGAGCGCCCCCGGCCACCGGTCCCCCAGGTCATAGGTGCAGCACCATCGCCCGCTGCCCGGCCGGATCACGATGCTCGCCGGCCCTTCCCGGACGACGATCCCGGTCGAGAGCGTCGAGAGCAGCGGGCCCGGGTCCGTGTCGAGGGCCACCGTTCCGGCATCGGCGATCGCGTCGGCGAACTCCTTCGCGCTGCCGTCGAGGGCGGGCACCTCCGGAGCGGTCAGTTCGACGATCGCGTCGCTGACGGCGGCACCGGCGAACGCGCTCATCAGGTGCTCGACCGTGGCGATCCGGCCGAGCGTGGTGGCGCGGAAGGTGCCGGTCACGTTGCCGGGATGCGCTCGCACCGACTCACCCCGGCACCGGAAGACGATGTGTTCGTCGTTCGGGTGCAGCCACATGGTCACCGGTGACCCGGAATGCAGCCCGCGGCCGGAGAACCGGAGGGAGCGGGCGATCGTGCGGCGGACCGTCACGGCCCGCGCCGTTCCAGGCGCCGCACCCGCTGGAGGAGGTCGGCCAGCCGGGGCAGCAGCGCGTTGATGCGCCCGGCCTGGGCGAACGGCCGGGCCGGCTGCCCCCAGTACGTCCCCGGCTCCCGCAGGTCGGCGAACGCGATGCCGCCGGCTCCCACGCTCACGTCGTCGGCGATCCGCACGTGGTCGATCACGCCGGCCCGGCCGGCCAGCCGCACCCGGTCGCCGATGCGGGCGCTGCCGCCGATGCCGGCCTGCCCGGCGACCACGCAGTCCTCGCCGAGGTGAACGTTGTGCCCGACATGGACCAGATTGTCAATCTTGGTGCCGGCGCCGACGCTCGTCACCCCGACGGTGGCCCGGTCGATGGTGGTGCCGGCCCCGATCTCGACATCGTCGGCCACGACCACGGTGCCGACCTGCGGGACCTTGCGATACTTCCCGGCGACCGGCAGGAAGCCGAACCCGTCCGCCCCGAGCACGGCACCGGCATGGATGATGCACCTCCGGCCGACGCGCACCTCCCGGTAGAGCGTGACGCGGGGGTGGACGACGGTGTCCTCGCCGACGACGCAGCCGGCTCCGACATAGCAGAAGGCGAAGAGCTGCACCCCGGCCGCGATCCGGGCGCCGGGCTCGACGACCACGAACGGGCCGATCCGTACGCTGGGGTCGATGTCGGCGGAATCGTCCACGACCGCCGTCGGATGCCGTCCCGGTGGCAGCGACGGCGGGCGATGATATTGCTCGAGGATGCGGTTGAAGGCCAGCCGCGGATGCGCCGCGACCAGGTGTGGCCGGTCGCCCGCCGGCAGGTCGGGCGGCACGATCACGGCCCCCACGCCGGCCGACCGGTCCAGGTGCCTGCGGCGCTCGCAGAACGCGATCCCGGCCGGATCATCCGCGTCGAAATCCACCGGCCGGTGGACGACGAGACCCGCGCCACCTCGCGCCTCGGCACCGGTGAGCTCCGCGAGTTGCGGCAGGGTCCAGCTCATGGCGCGTCCGGGACGAACGAGGTCGGCGCGAACGCGGCCAGTCCGCGCCGGCTCGGCGCTCGCAGGAAGGCGCCGATGCGGTCGGCCGCCGCGTCCGGGTGATCGGCCGCGTCCTCGCCGGCCGCCAGCGCCGCGAGGGCGCGGGTGACCCGGTGCTGATCGTCGGCGCCGAGGCCCCGGCGCCGCATCCCCACGATGTTGGCCCGGCGGTGGGTCGCGGGATTGCCGTCCGCCAGGGCCATCGGGAGGATGTCCCGCGTCGCCTTGGCCAGTGCGCCGAGCATGGCGAGCTCACCGATGCGGACCCACTGGTGGACCCCGGCCATCCCACCGATCGTGGCGTCGTCGCCGACCGTCACGTGCCCCGCCAGACCCGCTCCGTGGCTGATCACCACCCCGCGGCCGACCCGGCAGTCGTGGGAGACGTGGCTGTTGGCCATCACCAGGCAGTCGGCACCCACCACGGTGCTGCCGCCCTCGGTGCCGCGGTGCACGGTCACGCCCTCCCGGAGCACGGTTCCCGGGCCGATCTCGGTCGTTCCGCCGGCCTCCGGCCGGAAATTCCTGATCTGCGGGTCGGCGCCGATCACCGCGTGCGGGAAGACGAGGACGCCCCGGCCCAGCCGGGCGGAGCCACAGATCACCGCCATCGGGCCCACCTGCACCCCTTCGTCGAGGTAGGCCCCGGCCTCCACGACGGCGCCGTGCCCGACCGAGACGCCGGCACCCAGGTGCGCCTCGGCACTGATCGCCGCGGTGGCGGCGATGCCACTGACCAGTCCGGCCACCCTCATGCCGATCCGCCTCCTGTCCTCTCGGGCCGGAGTAGTAGACAACGAACGGCTTTCAAGTCTTCTCTCACCGATCCATCACCGGATGACCTCGCGGGAGCCGAGGCGGACCCGGCGCCCCACCTCGGCGCGGAGCCGGACGAACTCGGGCTGCTCCCGGGTCGCGATCTGGTCGCCGCGGACCGGCAGGCGCACCGGCAGGTCGGCCACGACGCTGCCCGGCGCCGGCCCGAGCACTACCACGCGGTCGCCCACATAGACGCTCTCGTCGATGTCGTGGGTGACGAACAGGATCGTCATGTCGGTGCCGCGGACGTCCAGCAGCAGGTCCTCCAGGTCCTCCCGGGTCTGCGCGTCCACGGAACCGAACGGCTCGTCCATCAGCAGCAACGACGGCTGGTAGGCGAGCGCCCGGGCGATCGACACCCGCTGCTGCATGCCGCCGGAGAGCTGCCACGGGTATTTGCGGGCGACGGCGGCGAGGCCGACCGCCTCGAGGGCCGCCGTCGCGTCGGCCCGCCGCTGGGCCCGGCCGCGGCCGCGGCGCCGCAACGGCAGCGCCACGTTGTCCTGAACCGTGAGCCAGGGCAGCAGGGAGCGGCTGTATTCCTGGAAGACCACGGCGAGGTCGTCCGGCACGCCGGCCACCGGGCGGCCGTCGATGAACAGGCTTCCCTCGGTCGGCCGGACCAGCCCGGCCACGCAGCGCAGCAGGGTCGACTTGCCGCAGCCGGACGGGCCGACGATGCTGACGAGCTCGCCGCGCGCGATCCGAAGGTCGACCGCGTCCAGCGCCACGTGGCCGTCGTAGGCATGGCCGAGACCGGCGATCTCGAGCATCGCGGTCATCAGCGCTCGCTTTCATAGGCCGCGGAGGCCTCCGCCACGACCGGGACGACCACCAGGAAGGGCCCGTCCGCGGCGAGCGCGTCCGCGAGCGCCGGCGCCAGGCCGGCCGCCGCCGACACCCGGGTGCCCGGGCAGCCCAGCCCGGCGGCCACGGTCACGAAGTCGATGCCGGTCAGCTCCGTGCCGACCGGTTCCGGCGTGCCCAGGCGCCGGCCGAGCTGCCGGACCGCGGTGTAGCCGCCGTTGTCGAGCACCACGAAGGTCACGGCGGCCCGGTACCGCGCCGCCGTCCACAGGGCCTGGATCGAATACATGCTGGAGCCGTCGCCGATCACGCAGACCACCCGCTCGCCCGAGCCGGCCAAGGCCCGTCCGACGGCGAGCGGCAGCCCCCACCCCAGCGCGCCGCTGCCGGTGGTGAGGAAGCCACCGGGCCGGGTGATCGGCAGCCGGGCGTGGAACTCGTCGCGGTGACTCGGGGCCTCCTCCACGACGACGGCGCCGGCCGGCAGCAGCGACCGCAGCGTCTCGATCACCAGGGCGGCCCCGATCGGATCCGCCGGCGATGCCGGCGGCGGAACCGCGCGGGGCGGCGGATCCGGCCGGTCCCGCTTCTCCACCAGCTCCAGCAGTCCCTTCAGCCCACTTCGGACGGTGGTGAGCACGCTGGTGCCGACCGGTGCCCAGGCCGCCTGCAGCGGATCGCAGTCGAGGTGGAACAGCCGGGTGCCGGCCGGCAGGAAAGGACCCGGCGTGTGCACGTGGTATTTGAAGAAGGACCCGCCGAACGCGACCACGACGTCGTGACCGTCGAGCCGGCGGGCGATCTGGTCACGCACCGGCGGCAGGAACCCGCTGAACAGACGGTGGTCCTCGGGGAAGCCGGACCGCGCCGACAGCGGCGTCAGCCAGACCGACGCCGACGTGCGCTCGGCCAGCTCGACCGCGAACTCCTGGGCGTCGTCCTCGTCGACGCCGGCGCCGATGACCAGCGCCGGGCGACGGGCGCCGTTGAGCGCGTCGGCCACCTCCCGGAGGTCGTCCGGGTCGGCGCGGTAATCCCCGCGGACCTCCCGGACGGCCACCGGCTCGGCCGGATGGTCCCAGTCGTCCTCCGGCACGGACACGAACACCGGCCCGCGCGGCGGCGCCATGGCCATCCGGAAGGCCTCGGCTATCGCCGGCGGCACGTCCTCCGGGCGGTCCGGCTGGGCGCTCCATTTCACGTACGGCCGGGGGAAGCTCGCCGGCTCGTCGGCCGCCAGGAACGGGCGGGTCGGCAGCATCGCCCGGGTCTGCTGACCGGCGATGATCAGCAACGGGACCCGGTCGCGGTACGCGTTGAAGACGGCGCCCAGCGCGTGCCCCACCCCGCCGGCCGAGTGCAGGTTGACCACCGCGGCCCGCCCGGTGCCGATCGCGTAACCGGCGGCGGTCGCGACGGCCACCGACTCCTGCAGCCCCAGCACGTACGTCAGACCGGCCGGCCAGTCCCGGAGCATCCGCAGTTCCGTGGAGCCCGGGTTGCCGAAGACCTTGTCCACACCGCACCGGCGCAGGAAGTCGAAGACGGCCTCGCGGACCGTGAACCGTTCCATCATGAAGCTCCTCTCTCGGCCCGATACGAACGCAGGACCCGTCGTTCCAGCACCAGCAGCAGTGTGTTGAGCAGATAGCCGAGGATCCCGAGCAGGACGATGGCCGACCACACGGTCGGCAGGTCGGATCGGCTCTGCGCGTCGGTCAGCTCGAAGCCGATGCCGTCGGCGGTGCCCGGCAGCAACTCGGAGAACACCATGAGGATCAGGGCGAGCGAGAGGCTGAGGCGGAGACCGGCGAAGATCTTGGGCAGCGCGGACGGAACGATGATGCGCACCAGCCGATCGGCGGCGGACAGCCGGAACACCCGCGCGGTGGCGATCTGGAGTGGATCGACCGAGCCGGCCCCGTCCGCGGTGTTGAGCAGGATCGGCCAGACGGCGCTGACCGCGATCGACACGATCTGCATCGGCGTGCCGAGGTGCATCAGCACGACGAAGACCGGCACCAGCGTCGGCGGCGGGACGGCCCGGCCAAACTGCAGCAGCGGGTCGAGGTAGGCCCGGATCCGCTCGGAACGGCCCAGGGCGAGGCCGAGAGCCACCCCGGCGACCAGCGCCCCGGCCAGCCCGGCCGCCATCCGGCCGAGGCTCGGCAGCACGTTGGCGATCGCGTCGGCGGTCAGCCAGAGATGGGCGGCGGGGCCGGAGAACCAGAGGTCGTACATCCGGGCCACGATCCGCGACGGCGGCGGGAAGAACACGTCGGCCGCCCGGCGGGTGGCCAGCTCCCACACGGCGATCGCGACCACCAGCAGGAACCACCGCCGGACGAGTCCGAGCAGTCCGGCCGTCATGTGCGGTCCCGCCAGTGGAACAGGCGTCGCTCGCTACCGGCCAGCACGGCGTTGATGACCAGGCCGAGCGCGCCGGCCCAGACCATGCCCGCCAGCACGTCGGTGGTGCCGTCCGGCGCCTGCTGGGCCTGGGCGATGACGACGCCGAGCCCGTCGCCGAAGCCGGCCAGGATCTCGGTGCCGACCGCGAGGATCAGGCCGATCGCGGCCGCCAGTCGTATCCCGGTGGCGATGAACGGGGCGGCGGCCGGCAGCGAGACCCGCCACAGCACCGCGAGGCGGCCGAACCCGAAGACCCGCAGCGTTTCGCGCGGGACCGGATCGACGCCCTGCAGGCCGTACACGGCGTTGAAGAGCACCGGCCAGACCGAGGCGTACATCACCAGCGTGACCTCGGTGGCGAGGCCGGCGCCGAGGATGAGACTGACCAGCGGGATGAGCGCGACCGACGGGATGGGCCGCAGGAACTCCAGGACCGGCCGGACCGCGGTGCCGACCGCCGGAATGCTGCCGAGCAACAGGCCGACGGGCACACCGACGGCCACCGCGAGCGCCACGCCGGTCGCCCAGGCGCGGACGGTGACCGCCACCTCGCGCAGGAACTCCGGGTCGCCGCCGAGGCGTACCGCCCGGGTGAGCACGTCGAACGCGGTCGGCAGGAACTCCCGGGGCACGGCACCGGTCACGGCGAGGAGCTGACTGATCGCCACCACGACGACGAGGCCGGCCAGTCCTCGCAGCCCGCGGCCGGCGCGCGTCATGGCCGCCAGGTCACGCTCTGCGCGTCGATCGGTTTCTTCAACAGGCCCTGCTGGACCATCAGGTCGGAGAGCCGTTGCAGCCCGGCTGGGTCGACCGCGGTCGGGTACGCGGGGAGG
The DNA here is from genome assembly GCF_040682075.1 of Actinoplanes sp. NPDC051411. Classification (NCBI taxonomy): domain Bacteria; kingdom Bacillati; phylum Actinomycetota; class Actinomycetes; order Micromonosporales; family Micromonosporaceae; genus Actinoplanes; species Actinoplanes sp. NPDC051411. Next base: position 68,405 of record NZ_JBFBAD010000053.1, read on the forward strand.
TCAAGCTTCGCGGCGGTCGCCGCGTCGACCTTGGCATAGCCGGGCAGGACCCGCTCGACCTGCTTGCGATCGCCGGCCGCCAGCGCCTGCGCCTTCTGGATCGCCCGTTGGAAGGCGGCCGCGGTCTTCGGGTACCGGGTGACGAAGTCGTCGGTGGTGACATAGCCACTCACCGGCAGGCCGGCGTTCGGCGCGGCGCCGCCGTCGATCACCATGCGGGCCTTGAGCTTCTGCTGGATGACGGTGCCGAACGGCTCGGCGGTGTGCACCGCGTCGACATCGTGGTTCGCCAGGGCCTTGTCCATCAGCGGGAACTGCACCGCACGGTATTTGACGGTCGCCGGATCGACGTGGTTGGCCTTGAGGATCTCGTTGAACGTCAGCGACTGGACGTTGTTGAGGATGTTGACCGCCACGGTCTTGCCGGCGAGGTCCGACACCTGCCTGATCGGCGAATCGGGAAGCACCAGCAGTTGCATGAAGCCCGGTGCGACGGCCGCGGCGTCCGCAATGATCTTCAGCTTCAGCGTGCCCTGTTGATCGGCCTGAAGAAGCGTCACGTAGTTCGCGCCGGCGATGACGTCGACCTGCCCGTTCTTCGGCGCGGGCAGCGCGGCGAGGCTCTGCGCCACCGGCTCGATCTTGACGGTCAGCCCTTCGGCCGCGAAGAACTTCTGGTCCTGTGCGATGTGGACGGCGGCCGCGTCGAGCAGTGGCAGCGACGCCACCGTGATCGTCGACTTCTCCAGGGTGCCGGACCCGGTGGACTTCCCGCTGCTGCAGGCCCCGGCCAGGGAGGAGGCGAGCAGGAAGGTGACGGCCACCGCGGAAAGGCGATTTTGTCGCATAGTCGTTAGTCAATACCTAGCCGGGTGCGGGCACAAGACGATATTCACATCTCGGCGGCGAGGACCGCGGCCACCCGTCTCATCTCGGCATCATGGTCGGCTTTGGCCGCGGCGAAGGCCGCCGGATCCCGGGCGATCCGGGAGTTCTGGTCGGTGGTCTCGAAACCGTGCCAGATGTCGAGCAGGTGAGTGCGCTGTTTGCAGGCGACGTCGGCCGAGGCGGCGGCCGTCTCGGCCGGGGTGATGCGCGGGCTGTCGATGTCGAACTCGTTGCCCGCCACCGCCGGTGAGGCGTAGTGGCGACCGCTTTCGAGCATGCAGGCGGACCACTGCGCGAAGGCGGCGGTCACCGTGGGGTCGTGCAGCGAGTCGCGGAAGGACCCGCTGCCCAGGGCGCCTACCACGTCGGCCTCGCCGACCACGCCGTCCGGTGACAGCGCGGTGGAGGCCTCCCGGGTGCAGGTGCCGGTCAGCGCGGTGCGCATCGCCGGGGTCAGGGTGCCGAACCCGGGCGCCGGCGACGTACCGCCGAGGTTCGGGTTCACCAGGTGGTAGCCGTACCGGGCGGCGACCGCGGGGTCGGTCACGCCGTAGCGCCGCTTGTTGCCGTACCAGCCGAGGTCGGTGACGGTGGCGTCGTTGCCGGCCGGGATCTCCCGGCGGGCCGCGTCCGCGTCGAACGCGTAACCGAGCCGACGCATGCATCTGCCGGCCAGCAGCTCGCGGGCCAGATCGATCCGGCCGGTCTCCGGAAGCGTGAAGGCGTACGCGTCGGCGGGCAGCACGAAGTCCCCGTGGGTGTCCCGGGGCGGCGGCGCCGTGGCCGGCGGGTCCGCCGCGCAGCCGGCCAGGACCGCGGCCGCGACGGCGATGGTGAGAAGAACGGCGCGTTTCATCGGAGGCCTCCCTCGGTGGCCCGTCGGGTGGCGGGGGCGGGGGGCCGCCGCCCGCCCGGGGTAAATTGACGAAATTAGGTGGTAGGGGGGGGTGGGGTAGAGTGTTTTTAACAT